>CAJPQF010000005.1:0-41272 GCA_905372855.1 Candidatus Saccharimonadota bacterium | reverse complement strand
ATAGCGCTAAGGATGCGGAGTTTAACCAGGCGGTAGTACTTAAGCAATGGTTAGAATAAATAGTGCTCTTCAAAAATACTCATTTTTGACGTAAAATATAATTAATGATACGACTCCACAACACTCTGACGCGTCGGCTTGATTATTTTACTCCGCTATCGTCTGATAGAGTGACTTTATATACTTGCGGACCGACTGTCTACGATGATTTACATGTCGGTAACTGGGCAGCCTACGTCTATTGGGATACGCTAGTTCGGACATTGCAAATTGACGGCTATACGGTTGATCGCGTGATGAATATAACCGATGTTGGGCATTTGGTTAGTGATGCGGACGAAGGCGAGGATAAGCTTGAAAAGGGCGCTCGCCGCGATGGAAAAACTGCTTGGGAGATCGCTGAATACTACACGCAGCATTTTCTTGACGGCATGAAAGCGCTTAATCTTATTCCGCCGACGCATATAGCCAAGGCGACTGATTACATCTCGCAGCAGATTTCTTTGCTGCGGGCTCTTAAACAGCGCGGCTGCACCTATCAAACCAGCGACGGCATCTATTTTGATACCAGTACTTTTCCGCGTTACGCCGACTTTGCGCAGCTTGATTTGAGTGCCCAAAAAGCTGGCGCTCGCGTCGATGCTAATAGTGAGAAACGTCAACCGTGGGATTTCGCGCTCTGGAAATTTACCGAGAAGGGTAAAGTGCGCGATATGGAGTGGGAGACGCCTGCTGATTTGCTAGATATGCCACCAAAAGATGACAAGCCAGTTATGGGTTTTCCTGGCTGGCACTTAGAATGCTCGGCTATCGCCATGAGTTTGCTTGGCAAGACAATTGATATTCATACTGGTGGAATTGATCACATCCCAGTGCATCACACTAACGAAATCGCCCAGAGCGAAGCGGCAACTGGCCAAAGGTTTGCGAACTTTTGGCTGCACTGCAATCACCTGAAGATTAATGGCGGCAAAATCAGTAAGTCTCTCGGTAATGGCTACACGCTTGATGATCTAAAGCAGCATGGTTTCTCAGCGATGGATTTGCGAATGTTTATTTTGCAGGGACATTATTCTAACGAAGGTAATTTTTCATTCGAGAATTTGCAGGCAGCGCACAACCGGCTGCAACATTGGCGCGACGTGGCTTGCTTGCGACATCAAGTTCACGATCGCTTGCATAGCGATACCGAGAACAATGATCTACGACATGATTTCTCGCCAAGCGCGGCTATTGGCGCTGTCAAAGAAGCACTAAATGATAACTTAGAAACGCCACGGGCGCTAGCTATTGTCGATAAAGCCTTAACTGAACTCGACAAAAAACCACCGCAGAAAATCTATCGAGCTGGATTAATCGAATTTTTAGAGTTTGTTGATGCGGCATTGGGGCTTGAGCTGTTGGACTCAACTCCCGATATTGATGATGAATGTAAGCGGCTATTGATAGAACGCCGCCGTGCTCGCGATAACAAGAATTGGGTAAATTCCGATGAATTACGCGACGAGCTGCTCGATGAATACGGCGTAGTTGTCAAAGACACCGCACATGATACTTTATGGGCGTACGCTGACGAAAAACCAGAGTAGACCCAAGTGTTTAAAAGATTTTTTGAATGGCGTGAGCTGGCTGGCCCAATTCTTTACTAGGCTTCAGTTTCTGATTTAGCTGCCTCTGGTTTGCTTTTTTCGCGGCGAGCACGCTTGAGTAGGCGAGCAAGCTTTGTTGGTTTGGCAGCTGGTTCTTCGCGGCGTTCGACCTTGATATATTCAGTTGCAAGCACTTTGGCGCAGCCAGCTATCGGTATCGATATAATACCGCCAACCATACCGAACATGTACAGCCCTATAGTTACCGCCATCAAAACCATTAGCGGCGAAAGTTCAATACGCTTCGATTGAATAGTTGGCGAAATTACATTATTCTCGATCTGCTGATAAATGATGAAGTAAATACCAAAAGCTATCGCTGCTGGCATACTATTAATTGCCAGTAATGCAAAGACGATAATGCCGCCAATTCCTGCGCCGAACATTGGGATCAGCGACAAGATAAACATGATAGCAATCGTTGGCAAAGCAATGTTTGCTGGTACTGCTGGAAAAACTTGACTCAAGATAAATACTGTCAAGCCAGCAAAAGCACCATCTAAACCCGAAACGATCAATTGTCCGCTTACATATCCAGAGATTACTGCATTCATCCGCCGGAAGATGACTCGATGGTGCTGCATTCGCTTGTCGTTGCTATATAATCCCCAGAAGTATTGTGACCAGCGCGGTCCTTCGACTAGCATTAGGAATGTTAGAACTAGCGCTAGCGAGGCCTCGGTGATCAGCGACATTGTTGTTCCGACGCCGCTGAGAAAGTTCTGTCCAAAGTTTGCCAGCCACGACGTTGCATTTCCTTGTATTGAAACAACCATTTGATCAATCTGCGATTCTAGATGATAACGCGATACTATAGCACCAAAGCCCTTCCATTGCGCCGACATTGTTCGTATCGTATCGGGTAGAGTTTGTAAAAAGCTAATTGTTTGCTGAACTATTGGCGGCACTGCCAAAAACAGAATTGCCGCTAGTATTGCTACAATAACGATAAAAGCGATAGCTGTACTGAGGGTTCGGCTGCGGTTGGGTAGCTTATTAGCCAACCAGCTGACTGGCCCATTGAGAGCTAGTGCTAAGAATGCTGCCGCTCCAATAATTACTAACGCTGTACGAGCATTCCAAATTAATAAGCCTGCTAGTCCAAAGCCGATTACTACCAGCCAAAAACGTACGAATGTTATAGTGTCTATCTCGATTTTAACCTTCATATTTTCAGTATAGCGCTTTATTGTTAAAAACTAAAATTTGCTATAATGTGCTTATGGCTTTTTACGATAAAACCATTAAAGAAACACTAGTTGAACTTGAATCAACCACCAAAGGCTTATCCGATATTGAGAGCGATGAGCGGTTGCGTCACTACGGCTTAAACACGATCAAAATTAAGTCTGACCCACTTTGGCGTAAAATTATTGAGCCGTTCAAGTCGGTTTTTATGACAGTGCTGATAGTGGCTGCAATTGTTAGTTTGTGGCACAAGTCGTATTTTGATGCTGGGTTGATTATTTTTATCATGGCGGTGAACGCGATTATTTATTATGTGCAACGGTTTTCGACTGAGCGGATTTTGCGATCGCTGCAAAAACAGTCTGTGGCTGAAGTCGAGGTATTGCGAAAAGGGCGGCGTGAGATGATCGCTGCGACACTGTTAGTTCCAGGCGACGTGATAATTCTTGATGAGGGCGATAAAATTCCTGCTGATGCCCGCATGCTAGAGGCGCGCTCTTTTCGTGTTGATGAATCGCAATTAACTGGCGAATCGCTACCAATCGAAAAAACTTGCGCTGTCCTGCCGAGCGACCGCGAAATTTACGAACAATCCAACATGGTCTTCCAAGGCTCATTTGTCGTTGGCGGTACTGCCATGGCGATAGTAACCGCTACTGCTAACGATACTGAATTTGGTCGTTTGAGCGATTTATCGTCTGGCGACCATAATGTCAATCCTGTACAGCAGAAAATCGATAGGCTTATCACGCGTATAGTGGCTGTTATCTTGGGCATTGCTTTGTTTGCTTTTTGGTTGGCGCTAGCTCGCGGTGTTGAATGGAGCGAAGCATTGCGCTTTGTGATTGCTCTCAGTGTTAGTGCAGTACCCGAGAACTTACCAATCGCCATCTCAGTTATCTTGGTATTAGCGATGCGTCGGATGGCTCGCCGCAAAGCATTGGTACGGACTATGGGCTCAATCGAGTCAATCGGTGCTATCACGACTATCGCTACTGATAAAACCGGCACGCTAACACGCAACAAATTATCTGTTCAAGAAATTTGGCACCCGCGCCACAACGAAAAACGCGTTTTGCAGACACTCGCTGCTAGCACGCTGCTAGGCCAGAGAAAAACTGCCGATCCGCTTGATAAAGCCTTCGCGTCGTTTATTAACTCGTCCGAAACGGCTCCCAAACTTGGCCAGCCTTTGCGGGAATTTACATTTGAGCATTCAATGGCAATGAGCGGCAATTTGCGACATGATGGCGCTAAGTATGCTATAGCTGTCAAAGGAGCACCAGAGAAAATCGTTGACCATTGCGATATCACCGAAGGCGAACGCGAGAAAGCTTTAGTTGAATTGCATCATCTGACTGGACTTGGTTTCCGGGTAATTGCGCTAGCGCATGCGTCGCTCAGTAAACCAATTGATTCGCTTGAAAACATTCCAGATAATACGCCGCTGGTTTTTGATGGTTTTGTCGGCGTGGCAGATACGCTGCGGCCAGAAGCCAAAGGCGCCATTGCTCGCGCGCAAGCCGCTGGCATCAGCGTGCGTATGGTCACCGGCGATCACTTCGAGACAGCTTATCATATCGGTAAGCAGCTTGGCCTAGTCGAGTATCGCAACCAAGTATTTGATAGCCGGCAGATTATTACATTGTCTGACGACGAACTAGCTGAAAGGTTGCGTACTATCCGTGTTTGCGCGCGCGTTTTGCCCGAGCATAAGCATCGCATCCTTGAAGTGCTTAAGCGCGATAATATCACTGCCATGACTGGCGACGGTGTCAATGACATTCCGGCGCTGACTAATGCTCATGTTGGTGTCGCTATGGGGGCAGGGGCACAAATTGCCAAGGACGCGGGCGATATCATCTTGCTTGATAATAATTTTCGCTCAATTGTTTCGGCTATCCACGAGGGTAGAACTGTTTACGCCAATATTAAGCGCATGGTAACGTATCTGTTAGCTACTAATCTCGGCGAGGTTATCGTATCGCTGGGTGCATTGATTTCTGGTCTACCGCTGCCGCTGGCGCCTGTGCAGATTTTATGGGTTAATTTAGTCACTGATAGCGCCATGGTAATTCCGATTGGACTGGAGCCGGGCGAGCCTAGGAATATGCTAGAGAAGCCAAAACGCGCTAACGCGCCGCTACTCAGTAAATTTATGACTTCGCGAATATTGTTGATTGCTATAATTATGTCATCAATGACGCTGGGATTTTATATTTACTTCAATCAACGCTTTGGTGCTGATTATGCTCGGACAATTGCTTTTTGCTCGCTGGTAACCGTGCAGTGGGCTAGTGCTATCGAGGCGCGCAGTGATTACGAATCATTGATCGGTCGTCTGCGCAAGCGGAACGCACCGTTCATTGTTGGACTAATCATCGCTGTCACGCTGCAGATTGTCGCCCTAGCTACACCGCTTGGACGGTCGCTGCATATTACGCCAGTAAGTAACATACATCTTCTCTTGGTGACCATCTCCGCGCTCATCATACCTATTATCTTGATTGAATTGCATAAATGGGTAGGGCGAAAGTTCTTTGGTAAGCGACCGAATCTTCAGCGAATTACCAAGCGTCTTAAACGGCCGCTCAAGAAAAATAAAAAGTTTGCTAATTAATTCCGGCGCTTGATATGTCCACGCAATAGTTCTAAATCAGCTAAATCTTTACGACGAGCCATCTTTCGTTTGGCAGCAATCAGCCGGTCGGTCGAGACCACGGGTATTCCATCGATGGTTTGCATATCTCGCTGTAATGCTGTCAAGGAATTACCCATCCAACTTTTTAGCAGATTGTATTGTTCATGCACCAAAATTCGCTTGCCGCTAGTTAGTGTCACCTCGCGCCAATGTTTCTTGCGTGCAAAACGGTCATAAACTTCGCGCGATACTACTAAATCAACATTAGGTGTATCGCGCAAATGCATCATATCAAGCACGGCGCCGCCGACCACGATATACGAATCGCTAGCGATTTTAAGGTCTCTGATCATTTCAATTGCCGAAGCCTGTTTCTGATGCGCCAATGCCAGAGACAATGTTGTGTAAATGTTGCGGCTACCAATTATATCGGTAATGCCATAGATATCAAACTGGCTGCGCAATCCCGGTGATACGTGCGCAAAAGCAATCGCGATACCATCTTCGCCAAGCTCGCGGTACAAACGTTTGAGCGCTTCAACCGCTGTATAGTCGATATCGTCAATCGCTCCGGCATCAATCACCACATATGTTACTGGATGTTTAGTGCGATGAATAGCTCGCCGTAACCGTTCAGCGAAATAATTAATATTCTCGAAAAAAAGCGATTCGCCGAAAGCATAAACTAATGTATATTTTGGCAAAGAGCCTATCTTATCTTTTACGCGATCAGCCGCCCATGACGACAACTCGCCATCACGCAGCAGCACAGCGTCATCGGGGTGGTACTGCCGGCGCAATCGCTCCATCAGCGAGGCTGCTACCGCTACCAAAATACCTAACTGTACGCCGAATAGTACCGTACAAGCTAGAGCAACTAGCGCGATCATAAACTCCTCATGATGAACGGCCCACAAATAATGCAATTCACGAAAACGAATTAAGCGTAAACCTGCCGTACAAACTATCGCTGCTAGTGCTGCTAGCGGCACGTAGTGTAACAAAGTACCTCCAAAAATGATCAACACCATCATTGCTAAGCTGGCAACAATACCGCTCAATTGCGAACGCATACCTAGCGAGTCGGCTAACTGGCTGCGCGGCGGCGAGGCACTAACGGTATAGCCGTGGAATAGAGCTGAAGCAATATTGGCTATTCCAAGGGCTGCCGTATCTTGGTTAGTCTGAATCTTATCGTCGTGCTCGCTACCAATGGAACGCGCTGTCATAGAACTCTGGACTAGTACTACGAGCACAATTGATAATACGGTTGGCATAATTGTATTTAGCATCTCGAGTGACACCGTGGGCACTATTAAGTTTGGCATATTGCTTGGTAGCGAACCTAAAAACTCTACGCCGTACGCATCGACATGAAATACCATTGCAAATATTACGGCCATAGCGATGCCGATTAGTTCGCTCGGTATTCGCGATGATCGCCAAAACAACACTACACCTAGCACCAAGAGTGCTAGCGTAGCGGTCATCCAATTGATTGAACCAGCTTGCGCGGTAATTGACGCTAAATGACTCCAGAAACCGCTTGATGCTTTTAATCCTAATAAAGCTGGTAACTGTGTAACAATCAGCTGCACTCCCACGCCTGCCATGAAACCAATCATCACTGGCCGCGATACCAGATCTGCCAAAAAGCCAAATTTGAATAGCCCCAGCAATAGTAGTAGGATGCCTGATAGCAACGTCATCGCTGCGATTGTATTAACATATTCTGGCGTACCTGTTTGCGCCACTAGCACTGCGCCTGACGCCAGCAGAATGGCCGTCGCTGAATCTGCGCCAACCACCAATCGATGCGAGTATCCCAACAACCCAAATACTAGCGCACCAATAATTGTCGTATATAAACCAGTCTCGGGCGGCAGTCCGACGATTACCGAAAAAGCCAACGTATTGGGAACATTCACGACGGCTATCAATAACGCCGTTATGATATCATGCCGCAAGTAAGATTTCTTGTACCGCAATATGCTCGGCAGAGACACTTTTCGCATATCTATTATACTAATGGTATTTGGGGGTGGCGTCAATAAAACAAAGTAAGCTATGAATTTGCTAAATGTCGATACGATTCATAAAAATAAACCGCTTAGGTTATCCAGATCTGAGCGGTTTATGATATTTTCGTTTGCATAATTTGGCCCACTTTTTATGTTACCCCCCACCTAACTCCAAAGCGTAACTCACTTAAGTGTATGGCAGCATTACTTTATGATTCGGCTGGAATTACCTCTGTTTTTCCTAACAATAACACGATATAATTGTTATCATGAACCACGCTAGCATTTTAAGTGAAATAGTTAAGACAATAAAAGAGCTTGATGAAAAACAAACACTATATATTCTCAAGGGATTTAATTTTATATCTGACCAGTTAGAGCAACTGGATTTCTTATTCCTAAAAGATGAAGTTGTTACAGAGACAAATTTTGACTCACAAAATAACCTTCGAAAGCTGCTATCAGGCGATAAGGCGTTCTTTGCTTGGTATGAAGACCTAATTTTTCTTGATATAAATCAAAAGATTGGCGGTGTAAAGGACTTTACGAACTATACAATCAAGATAATTGAAAACGATCTGTTTTTTAATTATTATCCAGACTTTAATTCTGTGAATGTAGGTGATAAATACTTAAAATACAACGCCGATACAGACAATATTGTTCAGCTGTATTATGGCGATATTGCGATCGACAACAACCAAGCATTTGTCGTCTATAACGATGTATCCGACAAAGAGATAACAAAAATCAAAATATCTGAATTATTACCGACAAACTTTGTTAGTGGTGATGGCGAAATTGTCGAAATGCCGGAGGAAAGCGATAATATCTCATTTGCAGTATTAGTTAAAGAGATTATCAGCAAAAATGTAACTGAAATAACGATTTTAAAAACAAGCGATAGCCAAGATGTAAAAATTAAAAACCTAACAAAACTACTTAAATCGTTAGGCGTTAAAATATCTGCACGCAAATATTCAACGTCAACTTACAAAGTTGATGATACCGATTACTACCAGTATGAAGCTATACTGAAGCGAAAGAATGACAATTTTAAATTTAAAGACCTAAAAATATACAAGGACCCATATGAGGGCAATGAACTGATTAATATTAATCAATCAGTAATCGTAGATAAAATCGTCAAAAATGTTGAACTGGCACAAAGAGAAGAATCTTTCCGAGATATTTTTGTGACAGCCCCCACTGGCTCTGGTAAGTCTGTAATGTTTCAAATACCAGCAGTATATATTGCTGAAAAATATGATTTACTGACAATAGTAGTCACTCCTTTGATAGGCTTAATGAATGATCAAGTAGTAAACATTAAGGCACTAACCGAAAAAGCGGCAACCATTAATTCTGATTACACACCGATAGAAAAAGAGCAGACTCTAGAGAGAGTCAAAAGCGGCGAGGTGTCAATACTATATCTATCGCCAGAATCACTACTTTCAAACACCGATATCACAAATCTTATTGGCGAACGCAAGATTGGTCTAGTAGTGGTTGACGAATCACACATTGTAGCGACTTGGGGCAAAAGTTTCCGTCCTGATTATTGGTACTTAGGTGATTTTATAGCCAAACTACGCAATAGCGAAAAGAGTGATCATCATTTTCCGATCGCTACTTTTACGGCAACATCAACATTTGGCGGTGATGACAATATGTATTCCGATATTGTTGAATCACTAAAAATGACTGCAGAAAAGTTTATAGGTAATGTAAAGCGAGATGATATCGTGTTTGATATTCGTCATCACACAAAAGACCACGCCTATAAAGAGGAAAAGCTTGAGACTGCCGCCAAAGAAATAAACAAATTACAAAAAACAAAAGATAAAACTCTTGTCTATGTACCATATACTAGCCATATTACTGATCTTATGGCAAAAATGGATGACCAGACTAAAGTTGGTAAGTATTATGGCGGAATGTCAGCGGGTGAAAAAAATGAAACTTTGGAAAAGATTAAAACTGGTGAAGAGAATGTCATTCTAGCGACAAAAGCATTTGGTATGGGAATTGATATTGATGATATTAAGAATGTGTATCATTTTGCTCCAACCGGCAACATCGCTGATTATGTACAGGAGATCGGTCGTGCCGCTCGCAAAAATGGCATGACTGGCGTAGCGGCAACAGATTTTTATAAAGAAGATTTCCGCTATATAAATCAGTTATACGGCATGTCCAGTATTAAACACTGGCAAATTATAGCCGTTTTAGAAAAGATTTTTGACATCTACCGCCGTAAGAATAAGCGTAATTTCCTTGTATCTCCTATGGAATTCTCATATATCTTTAACGATGTACCGCCACATGAAATTGACGTAAAATTAAAAACTGCCTTACTTATCATTAAAAAAGACTTTGAAATACAAAGTCGATCTAATTACATACCACTGATATTTAAGCCAAGGAGTATGTTTACTAATGGCTATTTCATGGTCAATGATGAAATGATAGACACACTGAAGCGGTTTGGAGTATGGCAGTTCTTTAAGAAACTTAATTTACCTCGCAAAGTAGAAACTATAAGAGATGGCTTACTAACGACCATATATTCACATGGTGATACTTTTGTGCTCGATTTTAAGAAGCTATGGGAAAATAAGTACAAAGATATGTCGTTCGCTAGTTTTAAGCATAATTTCTTTTCTAATACATTAGACAGGGATTTTAAAGTAGGTGAAAAGCTAGTTGCAAGATCAATTATTCAAATCAATGGAGGCGACGTTAAGTTTAGTGAAATAAACAATAGATTAACTGCTACTATGAATAGTTTACAGGAAATTCTTGATGAACTTCGTCAAAATAATAAGCATTTTACTGTCAAAGAACTAGCGAAGCATATTCGTGAAAAGACTACCATTAAAAAGCCCTACATAGCCGACATGTTGGCACAATCAATCATTCATATACTAAATCGCGTGCCCATTAGTAATTTTATTCAAAGCCCATTTGCAACATATAACAGCCAGACTGATAAATGGAATATTCAAAATATGACTTATGAAACACGAATAAAACGAATAGTCGGCTCTGCTTATAGATCTCTGCCACCAGAATCAACACAGACTGTACGATTTACAGGTGCTGACTTAAAGAGCAATCTGGATCTTTTATTAGCGCAGCTTTTAGAAATACTGGAGCTTGCAGACGTAAAAATATCTGCTGGTAATAATCCAGAATTCTTCATACGTGTCAACAGCCCTAGTGCTATTGAAAAAATAGTGCGTAATAAATCATATACAAGTAAAACTGTTAGTCTGGTTGACTATAAGCATAAAGAATCATGCCGTCTTATGGAAAAATTCTTTACCGAATTAATAAGCGACGAGGATCGCTGGAATTTTATTGAACAATATTTTCTAGGAAAAACAGAGGTAATTCCAGCTGAATCATAAAGTAATGCTGTCATGCATTCAAGTGGATTATGTTTTGGGGTTAGGTGGGATATGACATAAAAAGACATTTAAATAAAACAGATTTTTTATCTTTATAAAATTAAAAAATCAGCGAGGATAAAACAGAAAATCAAAAATCTGTTTTATTTGTATACCGTGCGATATAAGGCATGGCGTGCTAGGATAGTGCTGAAATAGGTTTAAGTAAAACCTAAAAAGTGAGCTAAATATTTGAAGGGGAGCAAAAAGGTATTTTTGGTTTTTTATTCTCGGTTTCAAAAGTTCAACGAAGAAGTCGCCATTTCTGGCGACGGTTCCGTTTTAATCTTGTATGTGGCTGGGTCGGCAGGACTCGAACCTGCGAATGCTGGGACCAAAACCCAGTGCCTTACCACTTGGCGACGACCCACTAATAAACGAGCGTGCAACAAGTATTATACCACGCTCATCAACGATATGGAAATTACGACATAGAATACAGCCGCACCCATTCCTCGGGGGTCAATTCTGACGGTTTGCGTTCAGGGTTGATGCTGGCTTTGGCGCGCGGTACGGCAGCGAAGGCTTTTTGCGAGGCGTAGCATTTTGCGACGAAACTTTGGTACTCGTCGCGTTCTAATGTAGGCAAGAGCGGCTCGGGTCGCGGTTTCAACTCTAGCAGCACGGTATCGACTGCTGGCGGCGGCGTGAAATTTGTGCGGCGCAGCGGGCGGCGGATTCGCGTCTGCCACCACGGAGCTAATTGCGCGCCTAATTGAGAAGTAAAGTGCCGGTCGCTCGGTACTATTTTTTGCGCGAATTGTTTTTGGACGATCAGGTAAATTGATCGCGGTGCGTGCATTTCGTTGTTGCTAGTCAATTTGCGTACTATGTCGGCGCTCAAGTGAAAGGGAATATTAGCAAAAACTTTGTATGGTTCATCTGGTAATTTCGCTTGCAGAAAATCTTGTGCTATTACTTTGACGTTTTTGTGCCGGCGCATATTTTGCTGTAGTTTGTTGAGAGTGCCTGGTTCGTTTTCGTATGCTAAAACTTGCCGGCATCGGCGTGCTAACACTGCCGTAATGGCGCCGCTGCCAGCGCCGATATCTATTACCAAATCGCCGCGGCGTATGTTGCTGTGGCCTATCAGCTCGGCAATCAAGCGTGGATTACGCAAAAAATGCTGCGAATGGGTGGCGACTTGGCGTCTCATAATGTGATTTTACCACGAAAAAGCGGCTAATCAGTTGGCAATATTTACCATAACCTTTATAATATAAAGTTATGAATGCACACGAAAAACACTCGATAAAGCAATATTTGCGTGCGGCAGACTATCTGACGGTGGGGCAAATATTTTTGGCAGAAAATCATCTGCTGAAAAAGGAATTAACTTTTAACGATATCAAATCGCGGATTCTCGGACACTGGGGAAGCGGGCCAGGTATTAACTTTGCTTACGCGCATCTCAGCTATTCGGCCAAGAAACATAATAAGGACATGATGTTTGTATTGGGGCCAGGTCATGGCTTCCCGGCATTGCAAGCTAATCTGTTTTTGGAAGGTACGCTTGCTAATTTTGATCCGTCGATGGAGACTAACCTGGATGGTATTCGCAAACTATGCCGCGAATTTAGCTGGCCGTACGGTTTTCCGAGTCATTCTAATCCCGAGACGCCGGGCGTGATTCTCGAGGGCGGTGAACTTGGTTACGCGCTCAGTACTAGCTACGGCGCAGCGATGGATAATCCTGATTTGACAGTAGCCTGTTTGGTTGGTGATGGTGAAGCCGAGACTGGGCCGACAGCTGGCGCTTGGCATCTTAACAAATTGCTCAATCCGCGCAAAGATGGCGTGGTGTTGCCGATCCTTCACCTCAACGGTTATAAGATTTCGGCGCCGACTGTTTTTGGCCGAATGAGTAATTACGAACTGATGACGCTCTTTAGCGGCTACGGTTATGAGCCGCGCATTGTTGACGCTACAAAAGACGGCGTCGATCCGCACGACGAAATGGCAAACGCGCTTGAGTGGGTGCACAATTTGGTTGCCGAGATTCGTGCTAGTACGAACACAGAAGCGCCGCGCATGCCAATGATTATCATGCGCACGCTAAAGGGCTGGACTGGGCCGAAATTTGTCGAAGGCAACAAAATTGAAGGTAATTGCCTGGCGCACCAGACAGTGCTTAGCGAAGCAAAATCTGACCCCGAGCAGCTCAAAATCTTGAATCAATGGCTCAAGAGTTATAAGTTTGACGAGCTATTCAACGAAACGACAGGTTTTGGTGATTTTGTCAAGGATATCTTGCCTGAACAGCTAGAGAAGCGCTTGGGTATGTCGCCGCATGCTCGTGGCGGCGCAACTGTTTATCAGCCGCTGGTACTGCCAGACGTCGAGCAGTTCGCTGAAGACGCCGAAATCCCTGGCACTATTGGCTCTAGCAGTATGCGCCGGGCTGGCGCTTACTTGACCGAGGTCTTTCGTCTCAACGCTGATAATAAGAACTTCCGTTTCATGAGCCCAGACGAAACTTATTCCAACAAGCTTGACGAGATATTCCAGGCTACTAGCCGTAGCTGGCAATGGCCGATCATGGAGTGGGATAAGGATCTGTCGCGTGATGGCCGAGTCATGGAAATGTTGTCTGAACACAATATGCAGGGCTTGATGCAAGGCTATGTCTTGACTGGCCGCCATGCCATGTTTGCTAGCTATGAAGCATTTCTGCAAGTCGTCGGCAGCATGGTTGACCAGTATGCTAAGTTTCTCACCCAAAGCCGTAACGTCGAATGGCGCGGCACTATACCTAGTATCAACTATATACTGACTTCGAGCGGGTGGCGCCAAGACCATAACGGTTTTAGTCATCAGAACCCTGGCTTTATCGATGATATTTTACGTCGCCAGAGCAACTTCAGCGATGTTTACTTCCCGTCGGACGGTAATGTCACGCTAGTCTGCTTAGAGCATATGTTATCAAGCGTTCGCCAGATTAACGCGCTGGTGGCCGGCAAAACTCTCGAGCCGCGCTGGCTGTCGCCAGAACTCGCTCGCCAACAGGTCGATGCTGGTCTGATGGTTTGGGATTTTGCTAGCGATGAACATCCTGATCTAGTTATGGCCGCTTGCGGCGATTATCCGACCAAAGAAACTATGGCAGCTATTGATATTGTCAAAACGCATTGCCCGAACGCTAAAATTCGCTGCGTTAACGTTTCGAGTCTGACTACTGTTGGCTTTGGTACGTTGCGTCGCGTTGCCGACCAAAAGTTCTTTGACAAGGTATTTACAGATGATAAGCCAGTTATCTTCAATTTCCATGGCTATCCGCAGACGGTTAAATCGATTCTCTTTAACTATGCTGTCGATTCGACACGCTTCGATATTCGCGGTTACAAAGAGATCGGGTCGACGACCACACCGTTTGATATGCATGTTCGCAATGAAACCAGCCGCTATGATTTAGCGATTGCCGCATTCCGTCAGCTGGGCCGCAATGGCGTCGTTCCGTTTGAGGAGGCCGAGCACTTGGCTTCGATCTACCAGGGCAAGATTGACGAGAATACTGCTTATATCAAGGCTAACGGCGTTGACTTGCCGGAAATTGACGCCTGGGTGTGGCCAGCAGCACGCGGACTAGACGAGGCAAAAGAGGAAGCCTGGCACGGGCAAACAAATTAACGTAAAGAAAAGGGTGGGGGAATGTCATTACTACTAATCGCAAATCCAGGCAGCGCTAGTCGCAAATACGCGCTGGTCGACGACAAGCTCAAAGAAGTTGCCGCGTTACATATCGAGCAGAGCGGCAGCGAATTAATCGCGACGCTGCGTACTGGCGGCGATACGCGGCAAGTACCGCTTGGTTTTGCTGACATTTCCCAGTCGGCCGCACATCTGTATGGCATTTTTAACCGCGAACATTTACTAGAAAGCCCTAGCGACGTTCGTGCTATTGGCTTGCGGATTGTTGCGCCGAGCAACTATTTTCTCAAAGACAGGCTTGTTGACGACGACGTCGTCCAGTATGTACGCGATATTTTGCCGCTTGACCCGATTCATGTCTCCGGTACGCTGCAAGAGCTAGAGGCTCTGCGCTCGTCGCTGCCGACTGTACCAGTAGCGCTAATTTCGGATAGTGCTTTTCACGCTCGCAAGCCGAGCTACGCCTGGAATTATGGTATCAATCTGCAGGACGCCGATCGCTTCGAGATTAAGCGTTTTGGCTATCATGGTTTGTCGGTTTCATCTGCCGTTAATGAGCTGTGGAATCGCGGCAAATTACCACCAAAGGTCGTCGTCTGTCATCTAGGTAGCGGCTCGTCGGTGAGTGCAGTTTTTCATGGTCGCAGCATCGACAACACCATGGGTTACTCGGCGCTAGAGGGGGTAATTATGGCAACGCGTACCGGTTCTATCGATTACACTGCTGCTATGGCGCTCAAAACTAAACTTGGTCTCGATGATGATCAGTTTGAGCATTATCTTGATGAGAAGGGCGGACTACTCGGACTCAGCGGAACTAGCGATATTCGTGAAATTCTTGATCGCGAAGCTAATGGCGATCATATTGCTCATCTAGCGCTGATGACTTTGATTCACAGTGTACATAAGGCTATCGGCGCCATGGTGGTCGCCATGAACGGCGCCGACTTGCTGGTATTTACTGGCACGGTAGGAGAACGTTCGGCGAATTTGCGCCGGCGCATCGTTGCTCACTTGGAATGCCTCGACTTCATACTTGACGGCAATCGTAACAAATCATGTCTTAACCCGACCGAGTTCACTAGCATCTCGCAAGCGGCAGTCAGTAAGCCGATAATTGTCATACCGACAGATGAAGGCGTCGAAATCGCTCGCCACACTGTTAAGTTACTAGCGTCATAATTTTGGTCGTTGGAAAGGTATGCGTGTCATTACTGTGGAGACAGTCTTCGTGATCTCTGCCAAACAGTATCTTTCATTTTGTTATAATAAGTACGATGAAAAGACAGTCACTCGAGACTATTCGCCTTGACAAAATCGTTGGCGGTGGGCAAGCGCTAGGGACGCTGGCCGACGGGCGCAAATGCTTCGTATGGGGCGGACTACCCGGCGAGACCGTCACTGTTCGCATTACCAAAAAGAAATCACACCTCGTCGAAGCGGTCGTCGAGGAGGTAATTTTGCCAAGCTCCGACCGCATCCAGCCGCGCGATCCAGATAGTTACCTGTCGACCAGCCCCTGGCAAATTATGCCGCTCGAGATAGAGCAGATATACAAAAGGCAACTGATCGACGACGCCTTTACACTGCACAATGTTACATTACCGGCGGCGATTGACATTTATTGCGACAATGTCGCATATGGTTATCGCAACAAAGTCGAATTTAGCTGGTACAGCGAATCGGTAGTGTCTCGAGTAGTATCTCAGAAAAAATCTGGGCTTGTCTCGGGTCCCGGATTATTTTCTGATGATACCCGAGAAATAGACGCTGATAGCGACCGTGAAGAGTCATTTATTGATACGCTTGACTTGGCATTTTTCCGTCGCGGCAGCAAAGGCAAGATTGTCGTCGATGGCACGAGCTTAGCGCACCCTGCAATCAATAACCTGGCACGGGCTATCCGTGATTTACTGCGCCATAAACGCGTCGCGGCTCGCCAGCTCAAAACCTTGCTCATCCGCTGCGATCAGTCCGGAAGTTGCGTATGGCAGTTGTATGTTAAGGATCGCTTGCCCGAAATAATTACTGCTGATGAAGCCGCCAAGCTACCAGCTCAGGGCGGGGAAATTATCTATTCCGACCCGCGCTCGCCAGCCAGCCGCATCACCGAGCGCTTGGCGCGTTTCGGTAACACCATCTTGACTGATGCTATCCTTGGCATACCATTCCGCTACGCCTGCGAAGGCTTTTTCCAAGTCAACATCCCGGTTTACGAGCAGGCGCTGCGTGATATGCGGGAGTGGGTGCTGCGCGATCGTACTGGCCAACACTCGGGTCGGCAACTCGAGCACCATCAGAAAATAATCCGGGACCCACGTAAAGTTGCCCAGATTTTTTCTGAGGTGCTACTCGCTGCCGATCGACCAACCCTAGACCTCTATGCTGGCGTCGGCACCATTGGTTTGACTATTGGCAGCGGTAACGTCACGCTGGTGGAAATCAACGCCGACGCTGTCCGCGAAATGCAGCGCAACATCGCCGAACTTGACCGCACCGACGCCTGCGCTGTCCTCGCTCCCAGCGAACAAGCTCTCGATTATATTACAGGCAAGGAAATCGTCATCGTTGATCCGCCGCGCGCCGGCCTACATCCCGACGTTGTTGCAACATTATTGCAAAAACTACCGCCGCGCATCATATACCTCAGCTGCAATCCTGTCACCCAAGCCCGCGATGTTGCTTTACTTCAACAAAACTACCGCATTGTCCACCACCGCGGCTACAACTTTTTCCCGCGCACGCCGCATATTGAACATTTAATCATTCTTGATAAGAAGCCGTAAAGTTACTCTTTCTATGCAGAGTTTATCTGGCTAATTCGAATGCAAGGCTAGCTAATTGCTGCTATACTATTAGGTGATGTTTGACAAAGCTATTGACGCTATCAATAACGCGCAGAAAATTGTTGTAGTCCAAGCGGAAAATCCTGACGGTGATAGTATCGGCAGCAGCTTAGCCTTGGAAGAAATTCTAAGTGACCTCGGCAAAAATGTTCAGCTGCACTGTCCAGTTGATACACCGAAATACTTACGTTACATTCACGGTTGGGATCGAATAACTAGCGACTTTGACACGAGTGCCGACTTAGCAATTATCGTTGATACTAATGCCGAACTATTAATCAGTAAAAGTTTAAGTATGCCAGGTGTGCGTCATTTTCTTGAGACGCATCCCGTTATAGTGTTAGATCATCACGCAACTGATTCGACGCTGACTTTTGATGCTATCCATGTCAACCAGCCGGTAGTTGCAGCTGGCGAACTGATTTACAATCTAGCGCATACTGCTGGCTGGGTAATTAATCCGCAAGCTGCAGAAAATATGCTGATTGCTATCATGAGTGATAGCCTAGGCTTAACGACACAAAATACCACAGCCGACTCGTTTCGTGTCGCTGGCGAATTAACTGCGCTCGGTGCTAGCAACTCAGCTATTGAGGAACGACGCCGCGAATTTATGAAAAAGTCGCCAGAGATTTTGGCATACAAGGGCCGCTTGATTGAACGTATCGAATATTTGCTTGATGGTAAATTAGCTATAATTCACATCCCGTGGGAAGAAATCCAGAAATATAGCGATCAGTATAACCCGAGCGTTCTAGTGCTCGACGAAATGCGTTTAGTTGAGGGGGTTGAAGTGGCTTGCGCTATCAAAACTTACCCTGACGGTAAATTAACCGGGAAATTACGCAGTAATATGCCAGTGTCAGAGCAGATAGCTGGATATTTCGGCGGCGGCGGACACGCTTATGCTGCAGGTTTTCGCGTGTATGACGATTATGCAGTGATTGTGCGCGAACTAGTTGAGGCTGCGGATAAGTCTTTACGCGGGTAATTTGTCTGTTCTAAGTTAAAAAACCGCTAGCGTATGTAGCGGTTTTTCTAATTCTACTAGTTATAATTATTTAGTAGATGAATTGTCCGAATGTGCCTGGTCTTACTGTACGTTTGTTGTAATTGCCAGCGCGGTAATTCCAACCCATTTCTGAAACAGTATAGCTGCCATCGCTATTAACCGACTCGACGTAAGCAACATGGCCGTTTGTCACCGCGACAGCTCCAGCGCGCGGGGCGCTACCAGTTGATTTACCGGCAGCTTGAGCGCTGGAAATCCAACCATAACCAGCATTGCCGTATACAGCGACGTCTGGGCGGCGGCTGTGAACGTAATCGGTACACCACATGCCGTTGCCGACGTAGTAGCTTGATGAATTAATCGGCTTTGAGCTATACGATCTCGTAGTAACTGTAGAAGTCCGAGCTGATGGCGCCGCTGCGTTAGAGCTGGCGGCTGCTTGTTGCGCTGCAACGATAGCTGACGATCGGTCTGGCAAGACCTCTTCTGCGCTAGGAATTCGCAGCTTCTGCCCTATGTCAATAGTATTTGGGTTACCGAGCGACTCGTTGGCGTCAAAGATACGCGTCCAGGTTGTATTGTATTTTTCGGCAATTGACGCCAAGCTATCGCCTGCGGCTACTATCGCGTAGGTTGATTGTTCGATTGGTTTTGTTTCGTTAGATTTGTCCTTTGGTGTAGACGTTGGTTTTTTGGCTTTATCGTCATCAACTCCGCTGGTTTGCTTTTCGTCCACTTTTGCTAGCAAGGCTTTCTTGTCGTGGGCAGCTAGCAGCGGTGTTTTCTTTGCAATTGTTAATTTATTTTTATTTTGCTGTGCGAGTAGTAGCGAGCGGCCCGTACTCGTTTCGGCATAGGCTGGGTGCGTTGCTATTAAGCATATTGCACCAGCGGCGCCGAGTGTCGTCAAGACCCCGTATAAACGCATAATTATCTCCTTGGTTAAATACCCCCACGGATAGGCTAAACTTCAAATACTCGTGGATTTATGTCCTGGCTTATTATTGTTTTAATCGTAATTTTCACAGGACATGAGACCAATCATAGCAAAACGTAGTATTTTGGTCAATAATTTTATAGTGGTAATGCTACACTACCTCTGGAAAATTAGGTAGACTTTCGAGTTATTTTTTGGTATAATTGTAGACGTTTTATCAAATCAATGTTGGGAGACGTCAAGTCGCTTGTACCACAGAAAGGATTAAATATCTGATGGCTAAAAAAGCCGAATTATTAGAAAAAGCTGCCGAGCTCAAGCTTGACGTCAGCGAAAAAAATACTATAGCCGAGATTGAAGCGGCCATCGCTGCCGCTGAAAAGCACTCAGTCCGCGAAGCGACAGTTGCCAAAGCTGGTAAGCGCAGCGCCAAAGCTATCGAAGAGGCTGAAGCTAAAGCTGAAAAAGAAGCTCGCAAAGAAGCTGGCGACACTACGCCGCAGGGCGACGCTGAAGCGGCTGTCAAAAAAGGTCCAGCGCCAAAAGTTCGTCCGTTGATTGAACGCCGTGGCAAAGCTTACCGCCAGGCTGCCGAAAAAGTTGAAAAAGATAAGGCCTACACGCTTGCTGATGCTATCAAACTTGCTACCGAAACTAATCCGAGCAAATTTGACGCTAGCGTTGAAATTCACGTTCGTCTAGGCGTCGATCCGCGTCAAGCCGACCAAAATATTCGTTCGACCGTAGTCCTGCCTCATGGTACCGGCAAGACTGTCCGAGTAGCTGTTTTCGCAGCTGACACTGATGCCGACAAAGCCAAAAAAGCTGGTGCTGATATTGCTGGCGATGAGGCTATTGTCAAACTTCTTGACAAGGGCACGCTTGATTTTGACGTCTTAATCGCTACGCCAGCCTACATGCCAAAACTCGGTAAGTACGCTCGTTTGCTCGGCCCGAAAGGCTTGATGCCGAACCCGAAGAGCGGTACTGTCTCGACCGACGTCGCCAAAGCTACTGAAGAAGCCAAAGCTGGCAAGGTAGAATATCGTGTCGACAAGCAGGCTGCTATCCATTTAAGTGTTGGAAAAATTAGCTTCGGCGCTGAAAAATTGCTTGAAAACGCTAACACCTTCTTTGCTAGCTTGCAAGCGCAGAAGCCATCCTCCATCAAGGGTGTTTACATTAAATCGGTTGCTGTAGCTACTACTATGGGCCCCGGTATCAAAGTTGATTATCAAGCAAAATAAACCCATATAATTTCAGAGCGAGACCTAGTATCTCGCTCTATTTTTAGAAGGAGGGTAGTGATGAGACAATATCTTGATTTACTTGACCGTATTCTAGCAGAAGGTGTCGAGAAGCGCGATCGGACAGGTACTGGTACGCTCAGCATCTTCGGGCATATGATGCGTTTTGATTTGCGCGAGGGCTTTCCACTACTTACCACCAAAAAGCTCTTTACCAAAGGTATCTTCGGCGAGTTGATTTGGTTTTTGCGTGGCGATACCAACGTGCACTGGCTGCAAGAACGCGGAATTCATATCTGGGACGAGTGGGCTAACGAGAACGGCGATCTCGGTCCAGTTTACGGCGCGCAGTGGCGGGCATGGCCAGCACCTAATGGTGAACATATTGACCAGATTGCTAACGTTATTGATCAACTACGCGCTAGTCCAGACTCACGGCGGCTAATCGTTACCGCTTGGAATCCTGCCGAAGTAGGCAACATGGCTTTGCCGCCATGCCATATGTTATTTCAATTCTATACCACACCCGCTGATTCCAATGACTCTGACCAGCGGCGCTGGTTATCGTGCCGGCTTGATCAGCGATCGTGCGATACATTTCTGGGTGTCCCATTCAACATCGCTAGCTACGCTCTGCTGACTATGATAATTGCACAGCAGGTTGATATGCGGCCGCGTGAATTTGTTTGGATGGGCGGCGATGTTCACTTGTATTTGAATCATCTCGAGCAAGCAAAACTTCAGTTGACACGCCAACCGCGTCCGTTGCCAACTCTCGATATCACACCAAAACCATCAATCGATGATTATGATCTTGATGATTTCAAGTTAAAAAACTACGATCCATGGCCGGCCATCAAAGCGCCAATTTCAGTCTAAATGTTGTTGCATGGCAAGACTACTTTTCATATATCGCAAATATATAAGGATAAGTGTTAGCGTCATCAGCAGCATGTGATTCTTCTGATGTTTTACGCCAAGTATCGTCAAGCTCGGGGAAAAATGTATCCGCTGGAAGTTCTGCGTCGACCTCTGTCGCGTATATCCTACTTATCACATTTAGCTTGAGCGCTGCTGCATAAACGGTTGCGCCGCCAATGATGTATATATTATCTGTAATTGCCATTTGCATAGCACTTTCTAGCGAGCTAGCTGTTGCAACGCCGTCTAGCTTAGTATGAGTTAATACGATATTTTGGCGATTTGGTAGCGGACGGCCGATAGATTCATAAGTTTTACGGCCCATAATTACTGTACCGCCAGTGGTTAATTGGCGAAAATGCTGCAAATCTGCTGGCAAACTGCGCCCCCACGGCAGTTTGTTGTCAATGCCAATACCGCGCTGGCGATCGTAGGCGACTACTATACTGCACTGCTTTTTATGATCGTGTTCCATCAACTTAATCATATCACAGGCTAGTTGTGTAAGCGGTAGCGGTGAATGTATAATGAAGAGGCATGAAAACAGATTCGACTGACTTATCGCAGCCAACGGGCATTTATAGCGATAGAGAAATCGCAGCAGCACTAGCAGGCGGTCATATTGTTTGCGACCCAGTACCAGCGCGTATCAATGGTAGTAGTGTTGATGTAACGCTTGGCTATTATTTTTATAGAGCTGGCGGTCAGGGGAAGGAAAGGTTATTTAATCCATTCGACGAAACTGACGTTCGGCGCTACTTTGGTGAATACAAAATTGCCAAACCGTGGCACGAAGTTCGCCGCCGAATTACTGATCAAGGTGTCGCTGGCATTGATAGCATCAAAGGTATTAATGACGATCATCCGGTCATCGTCTTGCGGCCAAACGAGCGAATCCTGGCGCATACCCATGAATTTATTGGCATTCTGCCGCCAGGTACTACCAGCATGCAGGCTCGTAGTACTACTGGCCGTATTGGCATCTCGGCTTGCTACTGCGCTGGTTGGGGTGATCCAGGCTATATTAACCGCTGGACTATGGAGGTTCATAATCTCAACGAAAATGAGTACATTGTGCTGCCAGTTGGCTATCGTATAGCGCAAATTGTCTTTAGTGCTACCGGGCCAGTCGCTACCGAATATGCCAAAGCCTCTGGTAATTACCAGGCTGATGTTAGCGCTGACCTTGCTACTGTTAAAGCTGCCTGGCGGCCGTGGATGTTATTGCCGCGAGCTTATGCTTCGCCGGTAGAATTGCCGCAACCTGTCGCTGGTCTTAGTGAAGGATTATTGTAAAGGCTGGAGATTATGCAATGAGTGGTACTTATATCGTCATCGAAGGTAACGACGGTACAGGCAAATCAACCCAAGCTGAGCTACTCGCTGATTACTGCCGCCAGCAAGGCCGGGAAGTGATAATTGTAGAGGAGCCTGGCAGCGACGACCCAGACAAAACCACACCTATTGCTAGCTACTTGCGCTCGCTAATCAAGAACGGCACTCTAGCTCGTGATCCCGAGATCAACTTAGCACTATTTAGCGCTGCTCGCCGCGAACTATGGCAACAAAAAATTGCGCCAGCCTTAAATCGCGGCGCTGTTGTCATTTCGGCGCGTAACTATATTTCAACTTTAGCCTATCAAGGTTATGGCGAGGGAGTTAATACGGATCATATTATGGCAATTACTAAACTTTTTACAGACGAACGTTACATGAAGCCGGATTTCATTATTATTTTGACCCTTGATAACGAGAACGAGCGTAAAAAACGGATTGCTAAGCGCAGCCAAAGTATAGACACTTCAGATACTTTCGAGTCGCGCGGCAGTAATTTTCAAAAACGCGTTGATGCCGCTTATCGTACAATTGCTAGCAAATTGCCTTCATCTCATGTTATAGAATGTTACAGCAATGGTTATTACAAGACAGCCGAGCAAATAAACGTTGAAATTCAATCAATTGTTCAGCAGCTATAATTCAATTATATCCAGCTCTTGCAAAAGATGCCCAAGCTCGTGGAATAGTTTCTCGCCGCCTTCGTCTGACTGGCCGTTGGTTTCATAGCTATCAGGGTTCAAGCGGCTCATGCGATCATGGATGTCGTTGAGTACTCCAACGAATAGCTTGCGCGTTTTACGAGCTTCTTCGTCCAGTTCTTTCTTTTTAGGATCGTCATCGGGCAGCTCGTAGTAGCCTTCTTTCTTAAGTTTAGTATCAATATATTTGTAAGCTATATGGGCGATGTCGCCAGTTCGTGATCGTTGGCGTTCATCTTTGGTCAAAAACTGAAACTCGATAGGAATATTGATTATTTCGCCAGGTTTATACGGATGTTCTTGTCTTGCGATAAACGTTACTTTTGAAACTTCCATCTTCTTGTATCCCCGTTTTTCGATGTCCGCTTCAGTTTGTTCTTTTATTTGAATTTGCGATTTGTCTATACCAGCTTCAGCTAAAGTTTGAGTTATAATCTCGACGTAATCGCTAGCGCCCTGGATGTAGATGGCAGATTTTTTGCTAGTTGCCTTTTGCAGCTCGATATTTGGCAGGCTAGAAAGGATTTGCACTATTTCGGCAAAGTTTTTCGCCGATGATTCTATGTCTGGCGAGATATCCATCAGAGCAAATGGATCCATAGGCATATTACCATTATCACGATCTGATTTATCAGCGCACGAGCCGACAGATTTCAAGCGGTAATTACCAGAGGTCAGGCGACCACTGGGCAGTTGAGCTGCGAACTCGCCAACTACGGCAGGACATTCTCCGCTATAATCAGGGCCGACTACAAGCGAAACATCGTATTTGTCACCAAAAATATTCTCCAATATACGCCTGACGCCGACTGTCTTTATATTGAATAACATGTCTCTTGCTTGCTCTATCGAAGCAAATTTGTTCAGCTTTTCGAGGCGGATGCGTTTTGCTAGGCCTAGTAGTTTCGAGCCTAAAGCTTCTAGCCCTAATACTTCGCACAGCGGAGCATAGAACGATTTCGCTTCTAAAACATCTTGCAATAGCGCGGACTCCCGGTTGGATACTGGATGTTCCAAATTATCAATTAATTCGCAAGCTTTGATAATCACAGATTCGATATTTACAGTCTGCAAGAAGTCTTTCATGTATTCCGGATCTATGCGAGCTTCCGATATAGCCCAAGCTTCTCTTGGAACGACACCCTCGTACCTATCGGAAATGACGCTGACTATATCTTTGCGGCGATTATTCTCGTTTGGCAAGCTTGCAGCGGCTTCGTCGGCTAATGTTTTTCGATGTCTGCCGGCTGCTACCTCAATCTCGTCGAAATCTGACAAGATATCCCGCATATAGCGTGCTTTATCATGGGGGATTCTGGGATCGGTAAAGTATCTTAATAGTGCTAGTCCGGCAGCGTCGCGCGATTCTTGGCTGTATTTTCCGTCTGGGTTGCGGAATCGGGATACGATATCATGCAGCATAATTGCATCGCGCGTATCAGGCATAAGATCGCCGGCAAAAGCCTTAACTAACCCATAAACTCTATGAGCATGCTCAATCAGATCAGGACGCTCCCGCGAGGCTGCTCTTAGATAATCAATAGCCAGACTGTCAACTAGGTCGTTTGAATTATACTTCTCTGGATATTGTTGACTAGAAAACTCCTGCTTGTCAGCAGGGTTAGGCGTATTCATGTTCCCCCGTATGAACACCAGGGCTCGCTTTCGTTCTCACGAATCTCTATTGTACCAGAAACGCCTAAATATGTCAAGCATTTGCTATTGTGTAATGCAGTAAAATTTGCTATAATAGATATTAGACATTGCCAGAGACAGCGGCCGCAGGAGTAATTCTGCTTAATATGCCGCCGAGGGAATCAACTTTTCCTGTAGTATAGTCTTTGGCGAGCGCCAAAGTTTTTTTGTTGCTCGCCGAATGTCGCCCCTTAACAATACGATCGCTTAAATATCAAATAAACCAAAGGAGTATTATCAATGGCAATTTCCAAAGATAAGAAACAAGCTTTGGTTGCAGAGATGAGCGAGTTGTTTGCCAGCGCAAAAGCTATTGCCGTGGCTAAATACCAGGGCACCAGCGTAGCTGAATTGCAAGAGCTGCGCAAAGCTGCTCGCGAAAATGGCGTGGTCGTCAAAGTTGTCAAGAACCGCTTGGTGCGCGTAGCTTTTGCCGCTAGCGAGACGTTCAAAGAGACTGATACTTCTGCGCTGCAAGGCCAGCTAATTTATGCTGTTTCTAGCGACGACGAGGTGATGGCCGCTAAAGTCCTTAACGACTTTGCAAAGACTCATCCTAGCGTCGAGCTAGTCGCTGGATTCAGCAGTGAGGGCCTGGCCCAGAGTGCTGCCGATGTGGTAGCTCTGGCTGGCTTGCCGAGCAAGAATCAGCTCATCGCTGAGGCTGTGGCACAACTGCTCAGTCCGGTGCACGACGTCACCAACGCGCTTTCTGGCAATCTGCATGCATTGCTGGACGGCGTGGCAGACAAAGCAACCGCTTAAGCAACCAATCTAATTAAAAAAGTTTTAATTACAAGGAGAATTACTATGGCAGACCTAAAGAAACTTGCCGAAGAGCTGACTAAATTGACAGTTCTCGAAGTAAATGAATTAAAGAATATCCTCAAAGAAGAATACGGCATCGAGCCAGCTGCTGCCGCAGTTGCCGTTGCTGGTCCAGCTGCTGACGCTGGTGCGGCCGCTGCTGATGAAAAGACTGAATTTACCGTCACCTTGAAAGACGCTGGCAGCCAAAAAGTTGCCGTCATCAAAGCCGTCAAGGAACTAACTGGCCTTGGCCTCGGCGAGGCGAAAGCTTTGGTTGATAACGCGCCAAGCCCAATCAAAGAGAAAGTCAGCAAAGACGAAGCTGAAGCTGCCAAGAAAGCCTTGGAAGAGGCTGGCGCTACCGTCGAAGTCGCTTAATCTCGAATATATTTCCAGATTCGCACGATCGTATTGTTTTAGAAAACGCCTCCAAAATTTGGGGGCGTTTTTGTATGCCTAAAGCAGTCGACGATTTTTACAACGACTTTGCGTTCATATCTGTTAAACTTGTGGAAAGATAGCCTAAAGGGTTGACGTGATATCCTGATGCGTTATAATTGGAATGATATTATAAAAACATACAAAGGATTGCGAGACTAGTATGTCAGAATTACCAGAGAAACAAGTCAAGCGGCTCAAGATGCTTATTCAAGACGCCGAGACTAATTTGGCTGCCGCCAAAGAGTTACTAATTAGCATAATGGGCGAAGACGGGCAAGTCGTGATGCCAACTAATAGCCGCGAGGATGTTTCGGGCAAAGTTATCGAGGGTGTTTTCGACGGCCAGACGATGGTCGGCCCAGATGGCAAAAATTACCCGGTACCAGCTAATTACGCTAGCAAGTCTAAGCTAGTTGAGGGCGATATCCTCAAACTAACTATCGCAGATGATGGCGGTTTCATATACAAGCAAATTGGCCCGGTTGCCCGCAAGCAAGTTATCGGTACGCTTACACAGCATGACGGCGCTTACTATGTTGAAGCGCAAGGTAAAGAGTATCGGATTTTGCTGGCGAGCGTGACCTATTTCCGTATCAATGTTGGCGATCAGGTTACTATCATTGTGCCAGAAGACAATCCTGATGCCACCTGGGCGGCAGTTGAAGCAGCTCTATAACCTATAAGTTTGGATTATCACAAATAGGGGTATTAATGCATGATTTAGGCGAGGGAACTTTTCGATTTACACGGGTCAGCTACGATCCTAGTAGTAACTTGCCGTATTTGCGCGTCATGGATGATGGCGGTAAGTTCTGGCGTATGCAGCCGCAAGGCGAATTTACTCTATCATTTGATACTAGCACCAAAAAATGTATTGGTTGGTACGATTTGGCAGCTAAACAATGCCATCGCTGTCCTGGCGACCGCCAGCTTGATGATAGATACGAGCAATGTCCAGAGTGCCAGCAAAAGACTGGCTTCAATCCAGCATTCTACAATACTACCAATATCAGCCAACAGCAGGCTGAGCTGAATCAGCAGCCGCATATCTTATACTTAGCTTATTTCTCGCCAGAGGTGATAAAGGTTGGCATTTCTTATGCTGAACGCAAACTAGCGCGATTGTTAGAACAAGGTGCCCGCAATGCTGCTATCCTTGAAGTATTTCCTAGCGCTAACATCGCTCGCCAATACGAAGCGAAGATCGCCCGGCTGCCAGGTCTTTGCGAGAGTGTACAGCTGCGCAAGAAAGCAACAATTCTAGCAAATGAGCATTACGATCCGACGCTAGCCGAGCAGAAATTACACCAAACAATCCAGCGGATCGCAGAGCAGTTAGGCGTTAAATTTGATAACAGCGAGTTCTTAAATTTATCGCCATACATGCTAACTATCGAACCAAAAAGTGATGATCTAACGGAAATAACCGAGCCAAAAATCGCTGGTCGCTTCGCAGGGCTAATTGGCGGCATGCTAATTATGCAGCAAAATAGCCGCTTTATTTTCTTACCAATCAAAAAATATATCGGATACGATATGACCATTAGCCGTACTGTTGAGCAGATAGATTTGGCGCCAGTTCAAGCTTCGCTATTTTAATCGCTGATTCTGCGCTATAATATAACAAATGGGTAAGGCTTTATATCGGAAATATCGCAGCCGGTCGCTGAGCGAGATTATCGGTCAGCCGCATATTACGGCGATTTTGCAGCGGGCGATTGCTAATGGCACGACGGCGCATGCGTATCTGTTGACTGGGCCGCGCGGCGTTGGTAAAACGTCGATTGCGCGGATTCTGGCGCACGAAATCAATCGCTTGCCATACCGCGATGAGTCAACTCATCTCGATATTATCGAGATTGATGCAGCTAGTAATAATTCAGTTGAAGATATCCGTGATTTGCGCGAAAAAGTTCAGATTGCGCCCGTTAGCGCTCCCAAAAAAATCTATATTATTGACGAGGTTCACATGCTGAGCAAATCAGCGTTCAATGCACTGCTCAAAACGCTTGAAGAACCGCCCGAGCACGCTGTGTTTATCCTAGCAACCACTGACGCCGATAAATTGCCAGCTACGATTCTTAGTCGTGTTCAGCGCTTCAATTTCCGGACAATTAGCCAAGACGAAGTTGCTGCGCATCTGCGTACTATTGCTGATGCCGAGCAGATTTCTATCGACGACGACGCCCTGCAGCTGATTGCTCGCTATGGGCAGGGAAGCTTCCGCGATAGTATTAGTTTGTTAGATCAAATGCGAAATTTAAGCAGCGAGAAAATTACTGCCGCTATGGTCGAAGATTCGCTAGGTTTAGCAAGTACAGCTGAGGTTCGACAGCTGCTAGAGGCTTATTGCGCGGGTGATTTACAAACTATCGCCGATACCTTGCGCGCACTTGAGCATAGAGGCGTGCCAGCTAATGCTATCAGCGAGCAATTACTGCACGAAATCCGTAGCGACATCATCAATAAATCTAATTGCTTGCCGCTGGCCGACAAATTACTGTCAAACCAGAAAACCGCTTGGCCGTATGTCAAATTGCTGATAGCGCTTGGTTCTAATACAAATGTTTCTAATTCTGATGTTTTCGCGGCGTCAACGCCAGCGCAGCCGAAATCAGCGCAACCAATGGCCGTGAACGAACCAGCGCCTGTTTACGCGCCGCAGCCAGCTAGCGATACTCCGCAAAAAAAGAAGAAAAATGTCCAGCCAAATCAAACAGCTAATTTTGACTGGTCAAAATTTCTCGAGGCTGTTCACGCAAAATCCGCTGGCGCCTATAGTTATCTCGCGAAAAGCGGTTACGAATTAGACGATCAGCAGTTAACGATTTTTGCTGGTAAGAAATTTGCTAAAAATCAAATCGAAAAGTCGCTGCCAGTGCTTGCTGGCGCTCTACAGGCGCAAAATCTTGACCGTGAAATTATCGTCAGCGCTAAGCCAAAACCGCCAAAAGATAGCCAAACCGCCGCTATTCTTGATATTATGGGCGGAGGAGAAGAGGTGAATTTGTAATGGCCAAGCAAAAAGAAGTCGCTGCCAAAATACCGCCGCAGAGTATCGACGCCGAGATGAGCTTGCTCGGAGCAATTTTGATTGACGACGACGTGCTAGCGGATGTCAGCGAGACAGTAAAACCACAAGATTTTTACGACAAACGGCACCAGCTGATTTTTAAAAGTATGATGCATTTGTACGAGCAGCATAAGCCAGTCGATCTCTTGACTTTAACCGAGGAACTCAAGAAGACGGATAATTTCGAGACAATTGGCGGCTCGACGTACTTAACCGAGCTAACCAACTATGTACCTACGGCTGCTCACGCTGCTAGCTATGCTGAAATCGTTGCTCAGAAAGCTGTTCGCCGGCGTCTGATCAAAGCTAGCGGCGAAATCAGCGAGCTAGGATTCGACGAAGAAATTCCAACCCAGGAAATCCTCGAAAAAGCCGAAGCCGAGCTATTCAACGTCTCTGACCAAACGATTAAGCAAGATCTGGTCAGTATCGAAACTATCCTCGACGAGAGTTTTTCGCGCATCGAGGAGTTACACCGCAATAAAGGCCAGCTACGCGGTATCCGCACCGGCTACCAAGATCTCGATAATATGACCGCCGGCTTGCAGCGCAGCGACCTATTCATCCTGGCGGCTCGGCCATCTATGGGTAAAACGACGTTTGTAACTAACCTAGCATACAATGTGGCGACTATTGCTAAACTGCCAGTGTTGTTCTTTAGCCTCGAGATGAGTAAGCAGCAGCTAATAGACCGCATGCTGGCCGATGCCGCTGGCGTTGACAGCTGGAATATTCGTACTGGCAATCTCAGTGACGACGACTTTGCAAAGATTAGTGAAGCTATGGGCGAAATGGCTGAAGCGCCGATTTATATCGATGACACGCCAGCACTTAGTGTTCTCGGTATGCGCACCAAAGCCCGCCGAATTGCGCATAATCAAACGCTCGGGTTAATCATCGTCGACTATCTGCAGTTGATGCAGGCGAACGGTAATTACAACGGCAATCGCGTTCAAGAAGTTAGCGAAATTAGCCGCGGCTTGAAGGTTATCGCTCGCGAGTTGAATGTACCAGTGATAGCGCTTAGCCAGCTTAGCCGGTCAGTTGAGAACCGTACGCCACCAATTCCGCAGCTGGCTGATCTGCGCGAATCGGGAAGTATCGAACAAGATGCTGATATTGTTACGTTTATTTATCGCCCTGGCTATTACGAACCAGACAACCCAGATGTCGCCAATATTACTGACTTAATCATTGCCAAGCACCGCAATGGTCCAGTCGGCAAAGTTCAATTATACTTCCATCCAGAGCGCCTGCGTTTCATGTCGCTCGATAAGCGCCACGAATAATCTCTCGCGTGATATAATCATAATTAGTATGCGTAAACCTGCAGATTATATTTTATATAAATATCGCTATGTTTTGAGTTATTTTTGTATCGCTGTAATTTTGGTGGCAGTGCTATGGATTGGCGTATTGTATACTCCTGGTGGTTTGCGCGAGCAAGAAATCAAATCTGTTAGCCAGGCTAGTATGTTGTCGCGCCAAACTCTTGAGCCGTCGATGGTGGTAAATCTACCGTATTATCTACTGCAGCGGCTATCAATTTTTGTGTTTGGTGTCAGCGAATTTTCGATTAAACTGCCGTCAATTGCGCTCGGCACCTTGACAATGCTAGGTATTTTCATGTTGATTCGCGCTTGGTTCAAGCCTAATGTTGCTGTCATTTCGACGATCGTATTGGCAACTTCGACGCATTTTCTATTCCAAGCGCAAGACGGTACGCCCGGTATTACCTTTAGCGCTGTTGCAATATGGCTGATGGTTGCGGGCATGTATGTAACGCGCGGCAAGCATTTTCATACATTCTGGAAAGTGCTTGGCGGCGTATTGATGAGCGTCGCGCTTTATTTGCCGATGGGTGTATACCTGGACTTAATTATAATTATCGTGGCTCTGGTTCATCCGCATATTCGAGCGATTATCAGGCGGCTACCCAAGAAAAAACTACTTATTGCGCTGTTGGTCGGCTTGGCTGCGATGGCGCCGCTAGTTTATGCCTTAATATTAGAACCAAAAGGCATTGGTAAAATACTACTCGGTTTGCCGCCAGACTTCGCTCATATCAAAACTAATGCGCTGCTTTCGAGCCTTAGCTTGTTTGGTTTTGCTGCTACCGATAGCGCTGCTGACGGTCTGCTGAGGCCGGCTTATGCTATGCCGTTGACGGCTATTGCCTTGCTAGGTTTTTGCCGCTTATTAGCGACACATTATACAGCGCGCAGTTATGTTACTATCCTGATGAGTTTGGTTATGGTGCCGCTTGCCTTGCTTAATTATAATAATCAGTATGTAATATTTGTTCTGATGGTAATTGCAGTTGCTACTGGTTTTGATTTCTTGATTCGCTACTGGTATCGGCTATTTCCTTGCAATCCATATGCTCGCGTTGCGGGTTTGCTGCCATTGAGTGTGCTAGTTAGCGGATTGATTTATATTAGCGTTAATCAATATTTTAACGGGTATACGTACAATCCGGCTGTTGTTCGCGCCTACAACAGCGATCTATCGCTAGTTAATGCCCAATTGCAGCGTCAAAAAAATATGACACTCTTGGCTAATTCGGACGAGGCGCCTATTTATAATCTAGCTGCTCACTACAATAAATCCTTAACGGTTGCTACCGAGCTTAATCCTGAAGCAACCCAAGCGGTGGCGACACGCGCCGCCCGCCGCAAGATTCCGAAAGACTGGCAGCTAGAGAGTATTATAACTAACGCTCGTGCTCAAAATGGCGACCGGCTCTATGTCTACAAAAAATTGCCGTAATAAGTTATAATTGGTAGAGTTAATTTCTGAAGAAGGGGAGTCAAAATGGCATTGAATCAAATGAAAATGTTGAATGATTTGCGCAAAGCCCAGAAAGCTTTAGCCAAAGAAATCGTCGAGGTTGAGGCGGGCGACGGTGCAGTCATTGTCCAAATCACCGGCGAGCTCAAGATCAAGTCAATTAAAATTAATCCAGAGTACGTTGATCTGGATAATATCCACCAGCTTGAACACTGGATCGAGATTGCTATCCGCGACGGTATGGCTAAAGCACAAGAAATTGCTGCCGAGAAGATGAAACCGCTGATGGGCGGGCTAGGAAGTCTCGGATTATAAACTAATGGCTCTATTGCCAAGCGCGCTTGAGCGTGTTATTGAGGAATTGGGTCATTTGCCAGGCGTTGGGCCGCGGACGGCTGAGCGCTATGCTTATTTCTTGCTAAAAAACGATTCTCGCACCACTGAAGCGCTAGCGAATGCCTTGCGGCAGTTGCATACTCAGGTCAAAAGTTGTCCGAAAACTTTCGCGCTAATTGATGCTGACCAGGAAATCTCGCCGCTATATAACGATCCGAAACGTGATCGTCGGCTAGTTGCCGTTGTTGAAGAGCCGCTAGATATAGTGGCGTTAGAACGCACCGGGCAATTCCAAGGTACTTATCACGTATTGGGCGGAACGATTTCGCCGATTGACGGCGTCGGGCCAGAACAGCTTCATATACCTGAGTTATTGCAGCGATTGCGCGACGATAACGTCGAGGAGGTTATTATCGCCACCAACGCTAGCGTCGAGGGCGAATCAACGGCGCTATTCATCCAGCGCCAAATCAAGGAATCGCACCTAGCTACCAAGGTCTCGCGTTTAGCTCGCGGCATTCCTGTGGGCGTCGATCTAGAGTATGCCGATCAAATTACCCTCGGGCACGCGCTGGAAGGGCGGCGGTTTTTGTAAAAAAGAAAATAGCCCGCCGAAAATGTGCTCAAACTGAAGTTGGGTTTTTAAGTAGATAAATCAGAATTCCTACATAAAAGCGCCGGTTAAATCGATTGAATAAGCCTCCGATAAGTATCGTACGTCTCATTAATCCGCGTTATTGATACCGACTCGTCCGCTGTGTGCGCTTGGTCGAAATCGCCAGGACCGTAGATGACCGTCTCTGCGCCAATGGCCTGGAAGAAGGCTTGATCGGTGCCGCCGTAGCTGACTGTTGTCTCAGTTTCTGGTAGTAAGTGCTGCATGGTTTTCAAGATTTTGGCGTTTGTATCGCACAAAGCGGACGGCACGGGCGTAGCGGGATGCCGCCATGTGCAATCGTAGCGAGCAGCTATCTCGTCAACCCAATTTTCAAAGTCTGCGTCCAGGGGCGGCGTGGTACGTATATCGACCATCACAGAGCTGACACCAGCTGTTTTGTTGTTAGAGTATGACCCTGCAGGCTCAATACGTGTTGGCGTGAAGCTAGGAGCACCTAAAATATCGTGGCTATAGGCGGCATGAAGCTGCTCGCGAATCTCTGGCAAGTTATTCAGGAACGACACGACGGCTGGCAGCGAACTATCGTAATAAGCGCTCTCTTGCGAGGCGTGGCTTGATGTGCGCTCAAAGATAAATTCAACAAACTTATTGCCGCGATGTCCGATTTCAATTCGATTATCCGTCGGTTCGGCGATGGCGCAGCTAACTTCCTCGTACTGTGTCTTTTCTGAAAAATACTTCGCAAAATCAGCCGACCCAGCGCCGTCAACCTCTTCGCTAGCAACGGCGACGCACCACACATCAAGATCATCGCGCCGGTTATTTGCGTATTCGGCGGCGGCTATCATTTGTAGAGCGACGCCAGCTTTCATGTCGGTGGCGCCTAGACCATATAGCCGGCCGTTCATAACGTATGGTTGCCACGGACTCTGCCGCCAAGCCGACTTGTCGCCAGGAGAAACCGTATCAACATGCCCGCACAGAATAAGGGCGCGCTGTGCTGGCTGTTTGCTGGCGCGAATAAGTCCAGTAGTAAAACGTTTCTCGGTAATAACCTTATCGAAATTCACCGATTGCATCCATGACGCGACGAAGTGTAAAATCTCGGTCTCGTTGCCTGATATAGACGGGATGGCTATCAGTTGCTCGGTTAATTCAATAATATCTAGCCGTCTGCGTTTTGCGTCTTGTCCCATACCATTACGGTATCACAACAACCATGCTTTTTGCTACCCTGACCATACAACGGACACTCTTGGCATAATTCCAATGCCTCTGGGGGCACTTCGTCTGCTGATTCTATCTCGCGCCCGCCAAGCCGTTTGGCTATAGGCAGGCTATCTGAATTACAAAATGCATAAGGTGTAATTCCTTCGTCTTGCATTGCCTTAATAATTCTTTCAAATAAAATCGTTCCGACGCCGTGACCGCGTAGGCTATCGTCTACTTTTAGCGAGCCGACCTCGGACATTGGACGGGCGCCGTGCTTGATTGGTCCCATCGCTCCAACGTATCCGACTATACTATTTATTATAGAGTTAGTGTCTATAGCATCTTTAGGTTCTTGGGACGGGGTTTCAGGCAGTCGCAAGGCTACGATATCAGTGTATTTACCAGTGATATCTGCATAAGATACAGGTAGCATCTGCTTATCGCCTGGTTTGCGGCGGTTGACTAACTTAGCAATCGCTTCTATAGCAGTGGACGCCTTATCGTCGCCTAAGTGCAAAGTTAGTTCGCCTAGAGGCATAATCAACAGTTTAACTTCCGCTTCTTTCGACTTTGGGGCGGTGGTGATTACTTCAGCCATATCTTTATATTATAGCATAAATACTATAGAAATACAAGGGCAGCTAATGCGCTAGTGGCGGCAATGAGATATAATAAATGCTATGAATAATAAGCAAACTCCTGAACTTAATAAAGTTAAACTATTGGTCCGTGAGCTACTAGGCAGCGACACCTCAGGTCACGCCGATGATCATGTCGAGCGGGTGGCGCTGCTGGCAGAGCGTTTTGCTAGCGAATGCAGCGAATCAGTGGATCTACAAGAAGTGCTGTTGACGGCTTGGCTGCATGACGTTGATGATTACAAATTAGTCGGTAAGGCGCAGGCAGAGAAATTAACGAACGCAGTAAATATTATGACAGAAGCAAAGGTGGCTGAAGATTTGCGCCGAGCGGTATTGGAAAATGTTGCGGCGATCGGCTATAGCAAACGTTTGAACGGCAAGCAGCCACAGCGGCTGGCGGGGCGGCTGGTGTCTGACGCTGACATGTGCGATGCTATTGGCGCGGTTGGGATTGAGCGGGCGCTGGTTTATGCCTGCCATCATGGCGGGCGGATTTTTGATCCCGCGGTTTGGCCGAATGTTAATCTGGCGGCGCACGAATATAATGCTGACGGCAATACGCATGATACCGACGGCTTCATTAATCACTTCTTTGAAAAGCTGCTGAAACTGAAGGGCTTGATGCTGACCGAGCCGGGGCGAATAGAGGCGAAAAACCGCCAGCAAATTATGGTTGATTTCTTACGCCACTATTTCCGCGAGAAGAATGCGCCGGAGTGGAGCAAGTTCTTAGAAGAATACTTACGCCGTTGATAGGTCGCTGAAGTGCTTTCTTGTTTATTTCAATTCTCTGCCTGGAAAGCTGGTGCTCAAAATTTTTAAGCCAGTGTCGACAACCAATTGGCAGGCTTGCTGTTGCGAGAGGGGCGCTAGGTGCTTGTTCTCGCCGCTTGGATGGAGCGAATGGCCAGCTTTTGGTACGATGATAGCTCGTTGTTTCCTGGAATTTGGCAGTTGAATTACTTCGTCGGAGCTTGGTAATGAAGGTGAAAAGGTTGTTGTCTATCTCTTCATATTGTTCTAAGAGGGAACAGACACGGGGGCTGGCTTGTCATTATGTTAATATTGAAATATGAAGCAGGCGATAATTGTTCACGGTAAGCCGTCCAAACAATCGTATTTCAATCCAAATCTACCGAGCGCCAGTAACTCGATTTGGCTTCCATGGCTGCAACAGCAGCTGTTAATTCGCGGTATTGACACTCAGACGCCCGAGATGCCTGAATCATGGCGACCAGATTACTCACTGTGGCGACAGACTTTTGAAAAATATGATGTAAATTCAGAAACCATATTGGTTGGTCATAGTTGTGGCGGGGGCTTTTTGATCCAATGGATGAGTGAGAATCCGCAAATTCGTGCAGGCGACGTTTATCTTGTTGCACCAGCTTTTGGTGATAAATTTAACCCAGAAGCTCCATATGATGAGCCGCTTCGTGGCGGTTTTTTTAATTTTAAGATTGACGAGGCGCTACTTGATCGCGTGCGTAGTCTAACTATATTTTACTCTGACAATGACTCGGTGCGAGTTGATACTGCAATAAAAATTCTAAAAAAATCTTTCCCGTCTGCCTGTTATCGATTATTTCCGGTATATGGGCATTTTTGTGGTAAGCGCGACATGGCCGACGATACTTTTCCTGAGTTGTTTGAGACAATATTGCGTAATAGAAAATAATTATTGAAGAGAGCTTTGACTGACATTATTCGCAGCTTGATTACTTGATATAAGATATAATAATACTTGTGAATAAGCAGTTACAGCAAAAGCTCAAAACTCTACCGCGCAGCCCCGGTGTTTATTTTCATAAGTCGGCGAGCGGCGAGATCATCTATATAGGTAAAGCAGCGGTGTTAAAAAACCGCGTGCGGCAATATTTTCAGAGCGGCAAAGATTTTGACGCTAAAACTCGGGCGCTGGTCGCCGAGATCTATGACACTGACTGGATCGAAACCGAGAGCGAGATTGACGCGCTATTCCTAGAAAGCGAGATGGTCAAGCGTTATATGCCACGCTACAATATTTTACTGCGCGATGATAAATCGCAAACTTTTGTACGAATTGATATGAAAAGCGAATGGCCGACAGTGACTTTTACGCGCAGTCCTGCTGATGACGGTGCGACCTACATTGGTCCTTTTTATAGTGGTTTGCCAGTCAAGAAGGCGCTGCGTTATTTGCGCAAAATTTTTCCTTATTATATCAAGCCGCCTAAACGCGAACACGCTAATTTAGAAGAGCAAATCGGTTTGGCGCCCGGCCTTGATATGACCAGCCACGAGTACAAGAAATCTTTGCGTAAGCTGATCAAATATATCGAGGGCGGGCGCGTCAAAATCGCGCAAGAAATTGAACGCGACATGAAACGAGCGGCGCGCAACCAAGAATTCGAGACAGCCGCGCAGCTTCGCAATAAGTTGACATATTTGCGCGAGCTGCAGCGGCGAATTATGTTCGGCGATCGCGAGTTCATTAATATTTCGAAAGATCGGGCACTATCGCAGTTAGCCGAGCTATTGAGTTTGCCGGCGCCGCCAGCGAGGATTGAGGGCTATGATATCTCACATATGAGCGGCACCAACGTTGTAGCCAGCATGGTAGTCTTCACCAATGGCGCGAGCGACCGGACGCATTATCGCAAATTCAAGATGCACGTGCAGCGTAACGACGACACTGCTAATATGCGCGAGACTATCAGGCGGCGCTTTAGCGAGAAAAATCGTAAAGATTGGGGGATGCCGGATTTGTTGTTGATTGATGGCGGCAAAGGGCAACTTGGTGCGGTACTCGACGAATTAGACAAGCTAGACGTTACGGTGCCAGTAATTGGCATAGCAAAGCGCGAAGAAGAAATCGTTGTCGCTAAGAATCGTTCGCATATTAATGACGATGACGCGCTGCTTGGCCAGTTGATAAAAGAATCGCGTCCCGGCATCAGCGTGCTGGATTCTGGTGATTTTTACTTAATTAATTTGCATGCTGGGCAGCAGAATGCTGGCTCGCACTCGCGAAATCTGCGCGGCGGCGATACTATGAGTGAATATGATGATGTCGTAAAGCTATTTCAGCGTATTCGTGACGAGGCGCACCGTTTTGCCGTCAGTTATCATACAACGCTCAAGCGCAAAGGCGCCACAAAAAGCGAGCTTGACAACATTCCTGGCGTAGGTCCGGCAACGCGGCGCAAATTACTGCGGCGCTTTGGCAGTATGCGGGCAGTTAGGCGAGCTAGCCAAACGGAAATTTGCGATGCTATCGGGCAAGCGCTAGGAACTCGCGTCTATGAGGCTTTTTGCTACCAGGGTGGCGATATGCCGCAACTATGAAAAATACGGCTGATGCGGTATACTGTAGCAGTATGAGTAAACAATTTATAGCTTTTATTCTCCGGTGGATACTGAATTCTCTGGGGATTTGGGTAGCGGTGCGGATTTTTGGTACGGGTTATAGCAATGCTCAAATCGATTCTAGTTTGATGGCCTTTTTCGGCGCCGGGCTGATTTTTTCAATTATCAACGCGACGCTAAAGCCGATTGTGATGATTTTGTCGTTGCCGATGATTTTGGTAACGCTTGGCTTTTTCACGATAGTTGTTAACGGTTTTTTGGTTTGGCTATCATTGATGCTGGCGCCAGGCTTGCAAATGACGTTCTTGAATTCGATTTTTGCAGGCTTGATATTAAGTTTGGTAAACTATGTAGTAAGTAGTGTTCTGGAGCTCAGTTATCACGACGAACGAGAGGAGAAATCATAAAATGGATGTAACGCTAACTTTGCAAATTATTATGGTAGTGTCGGCGGTGCTGATGATAATTTCGGTTCTGCTGCAGCAGCGCGGGGCTAGCCTGGGCGCTGGATTTGGCGGTTCTGGCGAATTGTATACAACGCGGCGCGGTCTCGATAAAAACCTGTTTGAAGTGACGATTTTCTTGGCTGTAGCGTTTGTGATGTCGATTGTGGCACTGTTGGTTTTGCCGAACTTATAGATAAATCAAGGGTGGATATAAATGAGTAAAGCAAGTAAGGGCAAACTAAGGCTGGGCTACAAGCGGCTAGCGCTGAGAGTCAAGCATGCCGAAGGCGCCACGCAGCGCCATGCTAGCCGCTTTATTCTGCGGCGTATTGAAAATGTCCGCTTGGTGATGACCGAGATTATGATTTGGCTGGCTGCCATAGCCTTGCTGATAGCTGGCTTGGGTATTCAGTATTCCTGGAATTCGCAAGGCAGCAAGAAAGATGGCGCTAAGTCTGGCGGCGTGTATGTCGAGGGAGTGATTGGCAACATTAGCACGCTTAATCCTTTGCTAGCGGCTAGCGAGCCTGAACAGGCGGTATCACGGCTGTTATTTTCGTCTCTGTATAATTACGATGTTACCGGAGCGTTGCATACTGACTTGGCCGAATCAATGACGGTAAAAGATGACAAAGTCTATACAATCAAGCTGCGCAATGCCGTCTGGCATGATGGTAAAAAGTTGACTGCCGAGGACGTTGTATACACAATTAATCTGATCAAAAACCCGCAAGTGCGTTCGCCTTTGCGAGTTAACTGGCTAGACATTTCGGCGCGGGCAATTGACGATTCAACGGTAGAGTTTATGCTACCAGCGGTGTATGCCGGGTTTTCGCACGCCTTGACTTTTCCGGTAATACCTAAGCATATTTTGCAAAGTGTTAGTCCGTCGTCAATGCGCGAAGCTGATTTTAGCAGCAACCCGGTCGGCAGCGGACCATTTGCGGTTAAACGAGTTCAAACTAGCGAGTCAATTAGCTCTACCGACGTGGTGCGGATGGAACCGAATACTAAATATTACGGAGCAGTTTCGACTTTGTCGCGCCTGGAGCTGCGAGCTTACGGCAATGAGTCGCTGTTAGTTAAAGCTGTAAATAGCGGCGAGGTTTCGGCGGCTTCGGGTTTGTCTTTGTCGGCTGCTGATAACATTAAATCTAAACAGTACTCGACTAAACATTGGCTTCTCAACAAAGGCGTCTATCTTTTGATGAATAATCGCAGTCAAACACTTCAAGATGCTAGAGTTCGCCAGGCTTTACGCTACGCTACTGATACTTCATCAATTCGCGCAACTGTCGGCGACAATGTGGCGCGGCTAGACACGCCGATTTTGCAAAGTCAAATTGCGCAAAAACTGCCGGCAGCGCCAGATTATAATTTAGATAAGGCCAAAGCGCTGCTCAAAGAAGCGGGCTGGACTTATAACCAAGGCCAATGGAAAGGTAAGGATGGCCGGCCGCTGACGGTTGCTGTGACAACTTCGTCTGGGCGCGATGAATACAAGAAAATAGTCGATGCGCTTAAACAGCAGTGGTCGAAGCTTGGCGTTGATGTCCAGCTGCGCGAAATCGATACCAGCTCGACAACTACTAGCTTCGTACAAAGCGTGTTGCAGCCGCGCGACTACGATGCTTTGTTGTATGAATTGGAGCTTGGCGCTGATCCAGACGTTTTTGCCTACTGGCATTCGTCGCAGGCTAGCGCTTCTGGTTACAATTTTGCTAATTATTCTAATCGAACAGTTGACAACGACTTGGTTGGCGGGCGTTCGCGCACTAATTCAGCTCTGCGGGCAGCTAAGTATATTCAGTTTGTTAATCAATGGCTGAACGATGCGCCAGCAATTGGTTTGTATCAATCTGTCGGCAGCTACGTTTTGAACAATGGCGCGTCGATTGTTGAGCCACGCGGTTCTCTAAATACTATGAACGATCGCTACGCTGACGTAACGACGTGGTCTACGGGTAAGGCTTCTGTTTACAAAACGCCGTGAGGTTAGTATAATTATAATCACGCCAATTAAAGCACTATGCACTGGTGGCGGAATTGGTAGACGCGCTAGCTTGAGGGGCTAGTGGCCATTGCGGCCGTGGAAGTTCAAGTCTTCTTCAGTGCACCAAATATACATCATGAAATCGTTGCTCTGCCAGCGATTTTTTCATAGTTAATGTTCAAAGAGTAACTGTAGTTTGGTATAATAAAGCAGACGGCGCGTTGGCGGAGCGGTTACGCAGAGGTCTGCAAAACCTTTTAGACGAGT
>CAJPQF010000004.1:0-43066 GCA_905372855.1 Candidatus Saccharimonadota bacterium | reverse complement strand
TGGCAAATACATATTAAAGTCCGCCACAGTTGCTGTCAAATTCTGCTTGGCGCGGTGATCAAGATAATATTTTTGCGCATACGAACCAACCAAAATTGTCAATCGCACATTCGGCATCTGCGCTAGCAAACGCGGGTGCCATTTCCTGGCAAAATCCAAGCGCGGCGGCAAATCACCGTGCGCTCCCCTGCCTGGATAATAAAAATCTATCGGCATCAACGCAAAGAGATCGGGATCGTAAAACTGCTCGTCCGTTACGTTCAGCCATTGCCGAAGCAAGCGACCGCTAGCATCATTCCACGGCTTTAGCGTCTGCTGAGCAATTCGACCTGGCGCCTGCCCGACCAGTACAATTCGCGAACTTACTGAGGCAGAATACACGGGCGACCAACCTCTATTGACAAAATCAGCATTCATTGGATCGGTTGCGATCTGATCATATAAAAGCGGTTTAGTATGCGACTTCATATATTATTAATAATCTTATCACATCCACTTCGTCAGCTTTAGCCTAATTTCTTTTCTCTACCAGCCGAGCAATTCAGTAAAACGCTTCTGCGTACTGACATATTCGCCTAATTCAATGCTTGTCACTGGTATGTCGATACCACATGAAAGCAATAATTCTCGCATTTCGTCCTGCTTATCGCGAGGAACTTCTATGTGTGAAATATTTGCAACGCCTATCCGTTTATCAGCGCGCACTTCGTAGTAGCGCATCGGTTTTTCTAATTTTAATTGCGAATCAAGGCTCTTAATGCCAATTAAAATTGGATAATTACCCGAAATATCGCTACCCAGACAAAAGATATCCCACACATCGCGCGCCTGCTTATTCACTTTCTTTCCCCAAGTATTATCGCCATTTTCATCATGCGATAATGCACGCCAAGTTTTCCAACGGCGCAACATTTTGACCCCATTGACCGTAAATAGTCGCGCATAAAACAAACTGTAGTAATATGCTGTCCAAGTCAGAGCGTCACCATAGCGATTTTTCTCTTTCCAGCCAAGACCATGCATGTCAGCATACGATCGCGCCACCATTCGACTCCGGCATAATGAAACCGAATGTACGATATGCTGATCACTGCCGCCAAAAACTGCATACACATCTCGGGATGGCTTGAGACCAGCAATATCGCAAAAACTTTTCATCACGTCAACTATACTATCCTTACCGTGCTGCCAACGACCAGTACCATGCCAAAGTTGAGTATCTTTCGTTAGTTTTTGATATTCTTTTATATCAGAGTTGTCAAATGAAAGTAAATCATTTACATTAATTATTTTCCTTTTAGCGATAGCATCTAAAACCTTTTCAAAACGAAACAACTTACTTTTGTAAATAATTAACATTAGGATATGGTGCGGTAAATATCTTAGCGATCTTCGCACGAAAAGCTTTTGGTAATTATTACCTTGTGATTTCATATCAAGTATATATGATTAACATTTCCTTTTTGTATTAATAGCCACCCTGAATATACCCAGCATTAACACTGTGCAATGATCTGAGAATAACCCCACTACTATTGACAATCATAGTTGGACCATTAGTCCCAGCGACAACAATAGACGTATATGCCTGAACAGCGCGCAAAGCAATATCTGCTGCATGAAACTGCTTCTGTAAATAACCATACGCTGCGTCATTGAGAGTTACATATGCAATATCGCTACCACGTAATCGTTCAACGATATCTGGATAGTGCAAATCATAACATATATAGGCGGTTACATGTCGGTTATAAAATGCACTTATATTCCGCGACATTCGCGGCAAGCCAGTTCTCTCATCCGGCGCTAAGTGTTGTTTATAATTAGTAAGAATAATTTTGCCTGTTGTACCGTCAATAGCAACAACTTTTTTATATACCTTTTTACCAACACGCTCTGTTGTATGATATATAATTAAGCTACGCATTTGCGCCGCAAATTCTGCTACGCGATTATAAGAAGATTTAGGAACTGAGTTCTCTGGCCATACGATCGTTGTAGGTACATTGCGACGGCTACTTGCCGCCTGCTTTGTCATAGCTATCAGGTCCTCTATATCTTGCTTAGTTGCTGGCATATCTATACCGCCGCGAGTCATCTTTTGTATAGCGACGACAGGATGAATTGGTTTTGCAGGCATATTCCAAACTATATTATTCAACCCAACAAACGCCACAACAATTAACACACTAGCTACCAACATCTTACGCCAACCGCAGCAAACAAATACACCAGCAATAATCATACCGCTAAGCAATAGCGCCAGCTCCATTACTATCTCGCCGCCGAATTTACCAAGCCAAACGACACCGCTGTTGTGCCAAATGCTATAGCCTAAATGCGGCAGCCACCAATCCTCAGTAATCGGCAATCGCAGCCGAAGCCACGTTAATATCAGCCAAAAAAGAGTGAATAATATCCAGACCGCCAGTGTTCCAATTTTTTTCCTCAAGCCAACAAGCCAAAATAGATTAGAGACCAATGCCGCCCATCCGACGCTTGCCGCAAACGCAACGCCAGGCAGCATGAAAGTATAATACCAATATGTCGTCGGTATCAGCCAAGCGAGCGTAAAACACACGCCTACCGCATATGTATACTTTACGGACACATTTCGCAGCAGCCAAAATATCGGTGCTGTAGCTAATATAGCCGGTAACTGCAATATCCAATGGGGCGCAAAAGCAGTAGCCGCCAGTACGCTGCCTGACATTATAGCCAATAGACAATAATAAGCCAGGCTATTATCAGTACACTTCATAAACTATATTATACTTGGCGTTAATATTAATGTGCAATACGCTAATTCTCTACTTTACTAGCCCCTTCCAACGCATCAATTAGCATCTGTTTTGACTTCATACCGATCAGCTCGGCAACTTCCTCGCCAGCAACAAAAATCTTCATATTTGGGATGCCCTGCACGCGGTAGTGCATAGCCAGTTCTTTATTATCACTACTGGCATCAATGTCAATTTTAACAACATCAAAGTCTGTCTCGTCAGCGATCTGCTGCAATATCGGCGCCATCGCTCGACACGGCGGACACCATGGCGCCCAAAAATCAACCAAGACCGGACGCTTGCTTTTTAGTACTTTTTCTTCAAACTCTTGTTTAGTTGTAATACTAATTGATGCCATAATTCCTCCTTCTATTTTTACATTGTTGACATACTCCAGTAATGACTAAAGGGCCGTCGAAATAGCAGCCATCAAGCTGGCGCTCAATCTGGCAACGCACTGAATCAGGAACTTTAATATCCTGTAAACTATCGCACTCGCTGCATATAAAATGATCGTGTGATTCCGGTGAAAAGTCGTACCGCAAACAGCCCTGCCTTGACGCGGGTGCCAGTCCAATAACGCCATCACTCTGCAGACGTTGCGTAATACGATGTACCGTAGTATCGCTAACATTTGAATACAACTCTCGCAACCGGCTAGCAATCTCGGCATTAGTAGCATGCTGCAGTTGGCATAAAATTGATAGTATACTATCAGTATATTTTGTGATTCTTCGACTAACTATTTGTGTCATATTTTTATTGTAAATGATTTACAATAAAAATACAATGCTTTTTTACAAAACTTATCATGCTACACTTCTTGGTCATGATTTTCAACAATTAAATTACTGATCAGACCAGGCTATTTTCGCCCGCCACCTAAATTAATTTTACTAGCGAGAACTCTGCTAAACTTCAAGCTACAAAATCGCGTCAAAAACACCAAAAGTTTATTCGGCCAACCAACCACATACACTGCTTTGTTATTCATAATAGCGCGATAGCTTCTCGCGGCAACTACTTCTGGTGTATAAACTCTGAGCCTAGTGAACATTGCCGAGTTTATCATATTAGCATTTCTTTCAAAGTTAGTCGCTACTGGACCTGGGCAAATCGCCGTCACTGACACGCCAGAACTTTTCATTTCTTCATGCAAAGCTTCAGAAAACGAGCGGACAAAAGCTTTCGAGGCATAATACATCGCCATGTATGGCCCAGCTTGAAACGAGGCAATTGATGCAATATTAACAATCTTGCCCTTACCGCGACGATCCATATCTTTACCAAATAGATACGATAACTGCATCACGGCCAACATATTAACGCTAGCGAGACCTTTCTGGCGCTGCCAATCGACGTCAACATAGCGGCCAAACGAACCAAACCCGGCATTATTAATTAAGATATCTATATCAATGCCTTTATGTTTAATCTCGTCATAAACTTCTTGAGCGCTATCCTCAGCACTCAAATCTTTAACTATGTAAACCATTTCAACGCCAAACTGGCGTTCTAACTCCTGTTTTTGCTGTCGCAATAGAACTTCGTTACGCGCAACAGCAACGATATTATAACCATTTTGCGCAAATATACGAGCAAATTCTCTGCCCAAGCCGCTAGTAGTGCCTGTTATTAAAACATACGAAGCTGTTTGTTCTTGACTCATACCAAGATTATACCTTATAATTGGTTAATCTATGAACTCGAGCCAAAAGAGTTCCTCTAAATCTCGCGTTTGGATCACTTTACCAACGATCAAACTGCTCACAATATAAATTGCACAAGAGAGGAGATGCTTTTGAAAAATAAAATTAACGATAAAGAAATTTTACGCCTATTCTGGCAAGTATCTGTACCCTACAGGCGCCGCAGAAATCTAGCGATATTTTTTACAATTACTACGATTGTTATTTCTATTTTTGTCGGTCCGCTTGTTATTGCAGAGCTGCTTAACGTTATCCAGCACAATCAGCTGCAAACTGCTAATAATTTATGGACGCTAATTATCCTATACGGTGTTAGCGAACTGTGTTCAACGGTGATTGGCTGGCGCTTAGTATTGTATCTCGTCTGGACGTTCGAAACTGCATTGCAACGCGATTTACACTCGCGCTGCTTTAGTAAATTGACCAATCAAACAATGTTTTTCCATGCTAATAAATTTGGCGGTTCGCTCGTCAGCCAAACCAATAAACTAAACGGTGCAGTCGAACGTTTTTGGGATACAATTTTCTGGTCGATTTTACCATTAGTTATCTCCTTAGCTGGATCAATAATCATTTTATCGACATTAATTTGGCAATATGCTTTATTCCTGTTTGTTTTTTCAATTATTTTTAGTATTGCCGTCTATTTTGGCTCTAGGCCAATGGCTAAATTAAGCGAAAAAGAAGCTAAAGCCAGCAATAAAGTTAGCGGCCAATTAGCCGACATGGTTTCAAATATTCTGGCGGTTAAATCATCTGGCGCTGAATCGACAGAGCAAAAGCGCTTTTCAAAAACGGTAGGTTCATGGCGCAGCGCTAGCTTGGGCACGATGCGCGGTTTCCTGAAAGTTAGTACCGTTTATTCGACCATCAACACAATTATCAAAATTGGCGCAATTGCTTTTGCAGTATACGCCGCTCAGCACAATTTAGTATCAGTAGCATCAGTTTACTTAATCATAACGTATACAGGCAGCGTGGCGCACGAGTTGTGGAACATGAATGGCATCATGCGCAGTTACAATCGTATTATTGGCGATGCTCACGAAATGGTAGAAATCCTTAAAACACCAACGACGCTGGTTGATCGCAGCGACAAAAAACTAAAAATTAAACACGGCGGTATTGTCATGGACAACGTAACCTTTACTCACGACGAAGGTCAAGGCGACACCTTGTTTCATGATTTCTCGCTCAATATTCAGCCAGGCGAAAAAATTGGTTTAGTCGGATCAAGCGGGTCTGGCAAAACTACCCTCACCAAATTATTGTTACGGTTTGCTGATATTGACTCAGGAGAGATTGCCATTGATGCGCAAAACATCGCCGAAGTTACCCAGGCAAGCCTGCGCGAACAAATTGCCTACGTACCGCAAGAGCCGCTGCTATTTCATCGCTCCGTCCGCGAGAATATCGCCTACAGCCGGCCTGACGCGACCGATGCTGAGATTGAAAAAGCTGCTAAGAAGGCTGGCGCCTATGATTTCATCGTCAAACTGCAAGACGGTTTTGACACGCTAGTTGGTGAACGCGGCGTCAAACTTTCGGGCGGACAGCGGCAGCGCATCGCTATTGCCAGAGCAATCTTGAAAAATGCACCAATTTTAGTCCTTGACGAGGCGACATCAGCATTAGACTCAGAATCAGAAGCGCTAATCCAAAAGTCGCTGGAAACGTTGATGAAAAACCGAACGTCAATTGTCATCGCCCACCGCTTATCGACCATCGCTAAACTTGACCGTATCATCGTCCTGGATAACGGTCAGATCGTTGAAGACGGCACACACGACCAGCTGCTCGCCAAAAAACGCGGCGTTTACGCCAAGTTGTGGGCGCGGCAATCAGGCGGATTCATCGAGGAATAATTTCTAGCATTTCCGACTGTAACAACAATAGAAAAACACCGCCAAATCATGACGGCGTTTTTCGCTATTCTAAGGTCAGACTATTCTGACGTTTCAGCTTTTTCAGCTTCTCCCGTAACCTCGACTTGTTCGGCGTCAGCGGACTCAGCTTCGCCGGCCGCCGCATCGTTGGCAGCTGCTAGAGCGCTCGGCTCATAGACGTTTGCCACAACCAAATCTTTGACCGTAATGTCGTCGTCAGCCGTGCCTTCGCGGCCGTCGTCGCTATCGACCAGCTCAACACCATCCGGCAAAACAATATCGCCCACGGTCACGCGGTCGCCTTCTTTAACGAGACCGCTCGTCGGCGCCTCCAATGCTTCCGGTAGATCCATCGGCAAGGCCTTGACCTTGATCTTTTCAAGCGCTTGTAGCACTACCAAGCCGGCACGCTCCGCCTCAGATTCTCCTGTACCGCTCAAACGAATCGGCACTTCGGCAATCACCGGCTCATCAGCCCGAACTGCGTGAAAAGAAATATGGCGAAGAGCATTTGACCTAGTCGGATATGATTCAACATCCTTAATCATCGCTATGCGCCGCTCGCTGCCTAGCAACTGGACGGGCGTATGCTTGCCAGCTAGCTTATAGACGCGCAGCACTTCGCCAGCTTCAGCCTGAATCGGCACCGCTTCCATACCCGCACCGTAAACCACGCCTGGCGTAATTCCTTGGCAACGTAGCGTCTTAACTTTTTTGCCAAGCACTTCGCGCTTAGCAATCTTCAGAGTAATTTTTTCTCCCATTTCTCTCTTCCTTTCGTTAGATACCTTTCCGGAGGTTTACTATTGCTTCTCTATTATAACATGTTTATGATAATGATTCTAACCAAGCTGGTAATTCACGATATCCCCGATTCGTTTCGATAATAAATTTTTAGACCCAAACCTGTTCCATTAGCTGGTGCTAGAAATCTGTGCTATAATCATCTCTAGCATGGAAGCCTTTATTAATTTGATTATTCATCTCGGCGTGCCAATTATCTTATTGGTAGTTTTCGCTGAGTCGGGTTTATTAATCGGCTTCATATTTCCAGGCGACAGCTTGCTATTTACGGCAGCTTATATGGTACAACAGCATATTTTGCCAATTGATATTCATCTATTCGCTATTCTGATATTTTTGGCAGCCGTGCTAGGCGATAGCGTTGGCTATAGTTTTGGACATAAGGTCGGCCGCAAATTATTTGAAAAAGAAAATTCGCGTTTTTTCAAGAAAAAATATTTAGAGCAAACTGAAAAATTCTACGACAAGCACGGTTCAATTACTATCGTGTTGGCTCGTTTTGCGCCAATCGTCCGAACTTTTGCGCCAATCGTTGCTGGCGCCAGCAAAATGCATTACAGAACATTTTTGGTTTTTAACATTATCGGCGGATTCTTGTGGTCATCACTGTTTGTTTATCTAGGTTATTACGCCGGTGAATTGCTTACCAAAGTAGGCGTTAACATCGAGGTTGCTGCGCTTATAATCGTATTCCTCTCTGTCTCGCCGATGATTATTCACGCACTCAAGAAACCATCAAACCGCGCGGCTCTCAAAAAACAGCTCCAAGTTTTATTCTCAAAAACCAAGACGTCCAAACGGAAAAAATAACGCAAATCCGCACCAAATCTTTCGTCTGAGATTGGGCTTTTAGTCTTTGCAAAGATTATCGTTTATAACAGCTTCTGTAAGTATTTTCCAGTTTGACTTTCTGGATTCTTTGCAATGTCTTCTGGCGTACCAGCAGCAACCACTCTGCCACCACCCTGTCCACCCTCTGGACCCATATCAATAATCCAATCAGCGCATTTAATGACTTCCAGATTATGCTCAATGATTATCATGCTGTTGCCACCATCGACTAATTTTTGTAAAATCTCGAGCAATTTGCGAACATCAGCAGTGTGTAAGCCAGTTGTTGGCTCATCGAGTATATAAAGTGTTTTACCAGTCGAACGACGTGATAGCTCTGCTGCCAATTTAATGCGCTGCGCCTCGCCGCCAGAGAACGTCGTCGCTGGTTGCCCAAGCTTAACATAGCCCAGGCCAACTTCGTTAATAGTCTCGAGCTTGCGGGAGATAGCTGGAATATTAGTAAAAAACTCGCAGGCTTGCTCGACCGTCATTTCTAGAATATCGCTAATGGCTTTACCTTTATATTTAATCTCTAGCGCTTCGCGGTTGTAACGCTTGCCGTGGCATTCTGGACACTGTATATAAACGTCAGGCAAAAAGTGCATTTCAATCTTTATCACACCGTCGCCTTGGCAATTCTCGCAGCGACCACCCTTGACATTGAAACTAAAACGCCCTGCTTTGTAACCGCGAATATTAGCCTCGGGAGTATTGGCAAACAATTCGCGAATCTGCGTAAACACACCCGTATAAGTTGCTGGATTAGAGCGCGGCGTGCGGCCTATCGCCGACTGATCAATGACGATAGCTTTATCTAATTGCTTGACGCCGTCAATCCTATCATGATCGCCGGACACAGTCTGCGCTCGATGTAGGCGTGCCGTCAATTCGTTGGCTACAATGTCATTAACTAGTGTCGATTTGCCGCTACCGCTAACGCCAGTCACTAATGTCATTACGCCCAACGGAAACTCGACATCAATATTTTTGAGGTTATTCTCCTTAGCACCGCGAACGACAAGTTTGCGATCTTTCTCGACCGCACGGCGTTTCTTAGGCACCGATATTTTTTCTGCTCCAGATAAATATCGTCCGGTAATACTGGCCGGATTCTGTGCCACCTTGGCTGGCGTGCCGGCAGCTACAATCTCGCCGCCATGCACGCCAGCACCTGGACCCACATCCACCAAAAAATCAGCTGCAGCGATCGTCTCTTCGTCATGTTCGACAACCAATACGGTATTGCCCAGATCGCGCAAATGCTTGAGCGTTTTGATCAATCGATCGTTGTCGCGCTGATGCAAGCCAATTGACGGCTCGTCTAACACATATAGCACCCCTTGCAGCCCAGAGCCAATCTGTGTCGCTAGACGAATCCGTTGCGCCTCACCGCCGCTCAGAGTGTTAGCAGCTCGCCCCAGTTCTAGATAATTCAACCCTACGTTATTCATAAATCCCAGACGAGCGTTAATCTCTTTAATCACTAGTTTGACGATCTTCATTTCGTTATCATCAAATTTCAGCTGGCTAAAGACGTCTAAGGCGTTCTCGACGTCTAGATTACAAATATCCATAATCGACAAGCCGCTAACTGTCACCGCTAAGACTACCGGTTTAAGGCGAGCGCCCTTGCAAGCTGTGCACTTGCGCTCACGCATAAACCGCTCAATATCTTTGCGCATGAAGTCGCTATCAGTTTCGCGGTGACGACGTTCGAGATTCGGAATAATCCCTTCAAAGGTTGAATCATAGTGCCGGCCATTACCCAGCTCAACGCGATATTTTTGCTCGCCTGTACCATACATCAATAATTTCTGCACATCGTCGCTTAGTTCGCGCACTGGTACGTGTAGACTAAAACCATGTTCAGCCGCTACCGCTTCAAGCCGTTTCATATACCAAGCATCAACGCTGAAACGATTAAACGGACGAATTGCACCCTCAGCAATCGTCAAATTTTTGTTAAAAACCAAGCTAGGATCAATCTCCATTCGTGTGCCCAGCCCCGTACATACCGGACAAGCACCTTGTGGCGCGTTAAAACTGAATAACCGCGGCTCCAATTCAGGAATCTCCTCGCCCGGGTGATCTACACAGGCATAGCGCTGGCTATAAGTCAAAATCTTGCTGCTATCCGCATCCAACACTTGGACTATACCGCCAGCCAATTCTAACGATTGTTCGACTGATTGCGATACGCGTGAAATCATGTCTGGACGCATCACCAAGCGGTCTACGACCAATTCGATATCATGTTTAAAACTCTTTTGTAATTCTGGAAATTCGTCTAATGCATAAACTACACCGTCTACTCGCGCTCGAGCAAAGCCGCTACGCATATACTGTTCAGGAATATGCTGAAACTCGCCTTTTTTCTGGTTAACAATCGGCGCCAGAATCATTAATTTTGCGCCTTCAGGTAATTTCATGATTTCATCAATAATTGATTGTGCTGTTCGTCGTTGTACCGGCTTGCCGCAGCGCTTACCATCTGGCAAAAGCGCCGGACAATGAGGTACGCCAACACGCGCGAACAACAAGCGTAAATAGTCGTAGACTTCTGTTACCGTGGCAACCGTTGAACGCGGATTACGACTGGTTGATTTTTGATCTATTGAAATTGCCGGGCTCAATCCATCAATTGAGTCGACATCTGGCTTGTCCATGATACCCAAGAATTGTCGCGCATAGCTACTCAAGCTTTCAACATAGCGCCGTTGTCCTTCGGCATAGATAGTATCGAAAACCAGGCTTGATTTACCGCTGCCGCTAAGTCCTGTTACCACCACAAACCTATCGCGTGGAATTTCCAAACTCACGTTTTTTAAGTTATTCTGGCGTGCACCGGTGATCTTGATACTATCTGACATGACTACTTATTTTAGCATTTTTCGGTAAAAAAATCCATTACCGCAAAACATCTGTGCACGTATTACACTTAAAATACCATCCAAATAAACTAAAACTGTATCGCGCTTATCGTTGCACATACTATAGTATATTTGCTATAGTATAGTCAAATGAGAGCATTAATTGAACTATTCGCTGTCCTCAGCATCAAGATTCGTGTTGTATTGGCGTGCCTTATCGGTGTACCTCTATTTTTGCTGCGCCACGACATTTATGATCCGCTAATGAATTTCGTGCTAGTCGGCGCCATACCTGGCACGCACATATCAGTACCATACTGGGTTATGTTATTACTATACGCAATGATAGTCATAAACATATTCACCTACATAGAAAATACTGTTCAACGTCCTTTACCTCCAAAAGAATAGCAGCTAGCACGCGAAAAATCTAATCGCTAACTGGTAATGTAGACTCAGCCCACAATTGCAATTCTTGCAAAATAAACTGCTGTTCGTCAGTTGCTGTCGGCGCTAACCGCTGCAGAGATGCCATAAATTGCGGCAATTGTGCCTGCAAGTGCTGAGCTCGCCAGGCTTCCCATTGCGCTAGATCATCTTCACTAAGCGAGCGCGGAAAATTGCGTGCTTTGTAGTGTAGTAATAGCGGCGCTAAACGTTCGTCCTGAAATTCTGGATGAAAATCAGCCAGCTCGCGCTCATCAGCATTACGCACCGCTTCGACACGGATACGATCACGGTCGTTCAAAAAGCCATCATACAATTGCGCTTCTGGATCGGGCAGTTTTTTGAAGGCTGGCTTGTTCTCAAAAATAGTCCGTAATTTTTCGGCAAAGTCTGGATGTTTTAGCAATATGTTTTGGTACTTTTGGACGGTTTTAGCGTCCAGTGAAATCTTCTGCCATCCGTTGCCCTGTTCCAATACGCCCAGCGGCGCCACCGCCGGACAGCGATTGTACTGTAATTCTTTGACTGGCAATTTAACGAAATCCTCAGCCTGGCGCTCCTCCCACGAAGCAAAGATTTTCTTCGATAATTCTTCAGTACTCAGCTCAACAAACGGCGTCGGATCATAGCGCAGATCATAGACAACCACACCGCCGTTTCGACTGGTCGTCAGTGGAAAGGCCACCGTGGTTTTGGCAAATTCTTTATCGTAGCGCCCGCTGGCATAGACAAACGGTTTCTTGTCATCTACATTAACCAGTTGCTGGACTACTTTTTTGTCACGCATTTTTAGTAAATAGTCATACAGCTGCGGCTGCTTTTGCTTAATCAATTTCGTCACGGCAATCAGCGCCGTCACGTCCGCCAAAGCATCGTGAGCGTTTTCATGTGCTATACCGTTGGCGCTAGTTATTAGTTCCAGGCGATTGCTTGGCTCACCCTTATCGTCAACTGGCCAGTTAATCCCCTCCGGCCTGAGCGCCCGCGTCAACCGCACCACATCCAGCAAATCCCAACGCGAGCGGCCGTCCTTCCAGCTCCACTCGTACGGATCATGAAAATTACGCCACAACAAATGGCGAATAAATTCGTCGTCAAACCGAATGTTATTAAAACCAACCGCAACGGTCTCAGGCGTGAAAATCTCCTCACTCAACATCCGGGCAAACTGCGCCTCGGTGTAGCCCTCCTCAACCGTCTTTTGCGGCGTGATACCGGTTACCATCAGCGCATCAGGACTTGGCAAGGTATCATCATTCAGCGTCACCAGCAGATTATAAGGCTCACCAATCGGCTCGAGATTCATGTCTGTCCGCTGCCCAGCAAACTGCATGATGCGGTCTTGCCGCGGATTTAATCCGCTGGTTTCTAGGTCATAGAAGAAAAATGTTTGTGCCATACCTATAGTATAGCAAAGCTACGAGATGACACCCAAACCTACTGCTCAACCAGCGTAAACGGCGTCGATTCGCCAATCTGCACCAAGCTATCACCAGTAGCACCTTGGCGCATTAGCTCGTGCGCGATACCATAACGACGCATAATATCGCGTAAACGATTTACACTGTCAAACTGATCAAAATTGGTGCGGCGAGCGAATTTTTCTATCTTACCGCCAAACACGCGATAGATTTGCTTATCAGCATCGTATGATACTTCCCAACTGCTCGAGATCGTCTCGTTACCACTTAGCGTGATTGTCTCAAGCTTATCGTTATTCAAATCGTCAGCCTGCTTCTGCTCATTCTCGGCTGCGCGCATTGCTACAACTTGCACCTGCAGAGCTCTCAGTACATCAATTACGCCTTTATACGATACCGAAGAAATAGCGAAAACCTGCGTGTCCTCGCTAGTGACAGCTCTTAAGGTGTCAATTTGCATTTGAATGATATCCTGATCTAATCCTTCGCATTTAGTTAGGGCTACTATCTCGGGACGCGACGCCAGTTCGTCACTGTACTTTTTGAGTTCGCGACGAATCGCCAGGTAGCGCTCAGCTACGTCGTTACTATAAGCGTCCACCAGATGGAGCAGTACAGCAGTCCTCTCAATATGCCGCAAAAAGGCATCCCCTAATCCTTTACCATCACTAGCCCCTTCAATCAGCCCTGGAATATCAGCAATTAAAAGCGAACTGTCATCGACATCAGCTACACCGAGATTCGGCGTCAACGTAGTAAATTCATAATTTGCAATTTCAGGGCGAGCATTTGATACCACACTTAAAAAGGTTGACTTACCAGCATTAGGGAAACCCACCAAACCGACATCAGCCAATAATTTCAGTTCCAATTCTGCCTCGAACGATTCGCCAAGTTCACCCACCTCTGCCATACGCGGCGTTTGACGAACACTCGACTTAAAGTGAGCATTGCCGAAACCACCATCGCCACCCTTAGCAATAACAGTTTTTTGGTTTGGTTTAGATAAATCGGCGATGATTTTACCATCACGCTTGACTATGGTACCAACTGGCACTTTAATAACTAAATCCTTGCCAGCGCGGCCTGCCATTTTTTTCTTGGCGCCCGAGACACCATTTTCGGCCTTTAGCTCGGGTTTGTAACGAAAGTTTAATAACGTATTAAGCTGTTCCGTCGCCAAAAACACAACATTACCGCCGCGACCACCATCGCCGCCGTCCGGACCGCCTTTATCAACGTAAATCTCGTGGCGAAAACTGACCGCGCCGTCACCGCCGCGGCCCGCCTGGACTGAAACTTTAGCTGTATCAACAAACATACAGATACATTATACCAAAAACACCTCTGATTTGACAGAGGTGTTAATTAGTTTTGTAAAATACTTAGTGAATATATCTATAGTAACCGCTAGTGGCCTCGCCCCAGGAAATCTGGCCATGACCAACGCGATTGAAGCCGCCGCCAAAGCGATAACCGTTCATCTCGCTAATTGTGATTGATACGCCCGGGTTAACGCTCTCGACAATCGCCACATGGCCGTATCCGCCGCCGTTTTGCATTATTGCGCCAGGCGCCGGCGTACCATTAACTGCCAATCCAGCCGCTGCTGCCGCATAAGCCCAAGTACTAGCATTACCCCAGAAGCTACCGACTGGACGTCCTAGCTGCATTCGGCGCTCGTAAGCGTACCAAGTACAGTTCCCCCACGCATATTTGTTACCGGCAGAGACAACCCCATTGTAATTGCTTCCGTAACCGCCCAGGCCCGACCCATACCCATAAGCGCTGCGCCGATTACTAGCCGCAGCACGAGGAGCCACATATCCTGGACGTTCATTTTCTGGCAAAGCACCGCCAGGAACAATAATGCTCCTACCTTCAGTTAGCGAACCAGTGAGCTCTAGGTCATTATACGACACCACATCAGCCTTATTACCGCCATACTTGGCAACAATACTATCAACAGAGTCACCCGCCTTAACGGTATGCTGAACACCATCAACTGGCAGAATTGTTAAAGTAGTATTTGGCTCCAGCGCATCAGACGATAGATTATTGGCCCAAGCTATAGTCTCTTTCTTGAGTCCATATTTGCTAGCCACTGCATCAACCGTATCGCCAGCCTTGGTGGTATAAGTAGTAGCCGCCCGCGAATTAGCTGTCGGCTGGACAATCTGCGGCTTACTAATTGCATTGCTGGAGGTCTGTGACATTACCGTTTCAATAGTCAGCGTCTGAGAAAGTGTCGCCACGTTAGCGCTAACTGGCATGCTGGTAGTGTCTGCTAGCGACGAAGCTATGTTCGTAGCGACAACCGGGTCTACCGTACTAGCGGAAGTTGCAGCTGCTACAGTATTTTTAGTGCTTGAGGTAGAGGCATTAGCCAGCGGCGTATTATTACTACCTTCCTGAACGCCGACTGGACGTTGTCCGATAGCAATTAGCGTTGCTATGAATAGAAAAACACCGACATACGATACTACGGAAGTCCAAGAAACACCACCGCGCCTTTTAGTTTTGCTAGAATGAGCCTTTGCGCTCGGTACAAAATTAGTTTTAACTCGATTTGGTTGTGTACTAATAATGGTTCTCCTAGAAAATCATATTATAAGCACGATAGAGCTGGCAATAATTCATAATTGTTCCTGCAAGTCCTCGTGTATACTCTATATTATAGCAAATCACTAGCGTTAATGTCAATACTTTATACGATACTACACAACTTCTGGCAGTATTTGTCAATATTGTTTTTATGTTCCTCATCGGTTTTAGCGAAATATATTAAACCGTCGTCGCCGGCTATGAAAAACAAGTTATCGCCAGGCGCCGGATCAGCGACCGCTTTAAGCGATAATTCGCCAGGTGTCGCAATTGGCGTCGGCGGCAGACCAGTATGCTTGCGAGTATTATACGGAGAATCAATATCCACCTTAGGCTTAACACCAGCTTTGTCTGCAGCATAGATAAAGGTTACATCAGAACCAAGCTGCATGTTTTTCTTGTAGCGAGCTATAAACACCTGCGCAATACCCCGCTGGTATTGATAACAGCGATTTTTGCGCTCGACGGTCGGTTTATCTTCGCAGCCCAATTCCCGCTCAACAATCGAAGCCATAGTCAACCCTTGATAAAGCGTCAAACCTTGCGCCTTAAACTTACTAACTAAGTCATTTTTTTGCACAACCTTGTACATGTGATCAAACACTGTCTGTAAAACATCTTTAGCTGTGGCATCGCCCGTAAATTGATATGTCTCCCCAAAAACGTAGCCCTCCAAAGACGACCCGCTTGGACGATCAGCAAACAGAGGACTATCGTATTTCGCTTTGAAAGCACTTGAGATCTCACTATCAGAGTAGCCTGCTTGGCGCAAGATGTAACGGACGCTCGTTTTATCAACACCATCAGACGACTGCGAAGCCTTATACTTAGAACTCTCTAACGTACCACCAGGATAAAAAGTAATGGTTTTGAAGTCATGACAGCCATTATTCATACGGTTAACAATATCAGCGACCGACTCAGACGGGGCAATCATACACGTACCAGCTTTGATACTATTCTTATTATTAAGGCGCACATAAACTTCAAAAGCCAATCGGTTACGAATAAGATTTTTGCTGGCCAGCGTATTGGCAACTGTTGAAACCGAGGAGCCATCTTCAACAGTAACCGACACCTTATTGCTATCGCTTGAGACTGGTTTTAGCTGCATCTCATACCACTTAAATAGTGCCGCAAAAACCACTGTCAAAAACACCATGACTGTTATCAAAATAATCATCCAGCGTCGAAGACAACGTTTTTTCTTTGACACTTTCTGGCTCGCAGCGTCATGGTCGGAGTTAAGCGAAATATTAGCCTTTTGCCCCATTGGCTGATTTGGGTCAATAGCACGAGGTGCAGGACGCGGAGCTGCGCCAAGCGGCGGTACTTGCCGATTATTATTCGGCCGAGAATTAAATTGTTGGCCATTCTGCCGCTTAAAACCATCCATTATTGCTCCTCCAAATAATCTTGTAAAATAATACTAGCTGCCATAGAATCAATCTCACCCTTACTATACGGACGTTTTTGCGATGCTAAGACATTCTCTGCTTTAACACTCGTCAACGATTCGTCCTGGAATACAACGTCAGATTCAATTTGACCAAGACTGTCAACGAAGTTTTCGACATACTGAGTCTGTGCGGTCGGCTCGCCTCGTTGATTGCGCGGATAACCCACTACCAAAACATCTATTGATTCGTCAATCAGCATCTCGCGGATAATATCGAGTTCCTTGCCGTCAACATCAATCCAGTCACCTGGTACGGCAATCTTAACATCGCTGCTTGCCGATGCCACGCCAATTCGCCGCTCGCCGACGTCAAGCGCCAAATACTGCTTAGCCATCTATCTGAAACTTTACGCTTATCTTCTTGGTGTCATCTGGAACTCTATAAACCCAAAATGGCGAAAGGTTCACGTCCACCGATTTTATACCTTCGACAGTCTTGACGCGCTCTTGAACCTCGCCGACCGACTGGCCTTTGACGTACTCCTTGATGGCGTCTTCGTCAATTTTCGGACCAACTTTACCGTTCGCCGAGACTGTCGCATTAATCGTATCGCCCGAAATAGCTACGTTAGTCAGAGAAGCTGTTTTGCTGCCAGTATCATAAATCTTTTGGTTTGACTTGCCATCAATGCGCTGCTGGCAGTAAGCTTTGAGAAACGTATCAAACTCGCTGCGAGCAATACCAGAAAGCGAGAACTTCATTGTACCAGTAATTGCCGCTTGGCCGTCATTAGCCTCGCTATCAACGGCAGGCTTATTAATGCCAGCGATATCCGCCGCGAATGACTCATTGATAATTGTGTAATCCTTGCCAAACTCAGTTTGCAAAGCAGCTTTGTTTTGATTCTTATCGTCCTCGGTGACGAGTTCGCGCATTGCTTTATTTATATCGCTTTGTTGAACGACGGTAATAGTTTTGTCAGTACCTCCCGTCGTAGAGCCGCTAATACTTGCTGAAATACCACTAGGCGCTCCCTTGACTGTACCGCTAGCGCCATTATAGCTGGCGCCGCTGCGTGCGGCAGTAATTTTCACCTTGGCATTACGATAATTACTAAGCGAGATTTTAACGCCTTCATTGGTAACATACTCGGCGCCAGAATCTGTTGTCAAAGTTGTTCCTGCTGGGATTTCTGTACCAAGATTGTCAATATCGCGCGTCGAAAAGCTTACTATACCAGTCGCTTTTTCGCCGACATCCTTCTTGCCGGTAGCTGTAAATGTTTTAGAAATCGCTTTTTCTCTAGTTTTGGTCGTCAGTTTGACAGTACCATCTTGCAAACTAGTATTAACAGCAGCGCTTGATTTGATATGAGTGTTAACAGCCACGCTACTAGTTTGCGCAGAAATAACAATCTGTGCTCGCGGCGCAAACACAAACGCCCACACCAAACCGGCGATCAACAAAATAACAGCCGCACCGATAATGAAGAACTTTTTACGAAAAGTATTAAAATCGGGGATTTTCGGACTTTTTTTCGACTTGCTATCCGCCTGGTCAGCAGACTTCTTATCGCCGCCATCCTTACCTTTAGAAGACGGTAGCTCATCCTCTCCTTCGTCTTCAATTTTGCTAAGCTCATCGTTAAGGGACGACTGACTATTCTTATCGTCAAGAGTTTGCGCGTTAGACTTAGCGCCACCGTTCAACGTTTCCGATCCATCAATCACGTCATCGTCACTGTTGACTTCAAGAGCCGGAATCTCGGCCAACTCTGGACGACTCTGCAAATTTTTGGCCACCGGAATACCCGCGCTGCCCGCAAGCGTCGACAAAGCATCATTATTGGTAATAATTACTAGTTTTTTATCGACCCGCTCAGCCGCGCGGTGCACTAGCTTAAGATTTACTGCACTCTGAATCGCCCCAATTCGCTTCGGCGGTACCAAAGCAACAATGTTCGAATTAGCAGCTTTTATCTTGCCAATAATTGAAGTAACATCGTCTTCTACATCTATATAAATGACATCTTTTTGCATATTATTTCTCTATTAAATTCGCAAAATCCTATTAATTTTACTGCGAACCGACTGAGTGTCGCCTGCTCCTATTATTGTATCATAACCAACACGCAGCAGACCCATCGCCGTAATAAAAGTGTGATCATTGACTTCACCGGTTTTATCCGTAATACCAACAACTTGATCGGGACGAATACGCTGTACTGTCGGACGCTTAGTAAATGGCAACTCGCTGTACCAATCGCGCTTTTCGAGAGCTGCAACTAATTGAGACAAGCTAGCACCGCCACCGCACAACAAAATACGCGGCGGCAGCTGATCAACTGCATCAAACTCGCTCAATGCTAGCTCTACGCCAGCTAGCCAAACCTCGAGAGTTTTATCAACGGCAACTGCCACATCTTTTTTGACGGTAGCTTTAATTTTACTGTCCTCGATATTTACTTTGAGTTTTTCTGCCTGATCGTACGGAATCGACAACTCGTCAGCGATAGTTTTAGTAAAACTGCGGCCACCGATGCCAAACATCTTGGTACCCTCAACACCGCCGTCATTAACCACTGCAATATCAGTTGTACCACCACCTACATCTGCTAAAATTGCCGTAAAAGCACTACTACTATCAGTGCCAAGTACGCTACGGCTAACCGCAAACGGCTCAGCAGCGACCGCTAACAACTCCAAATCAAGCTCTTGCGCCACTCGCTCTAACGCGCCAATATGCACCATCGGCGCAAATGCCGTATAAATTTGCACCGCTACGTCCTTACCCTGAAAGCCAATCGGATTCGACACTTTATAGCCGTCAATATGAATACTAACCAGCGCTGAGTTGACCAGCTTGACCTCAACCTCGTCATTGCCCGTCTCTAAGGCGATTTGTTTTTGCGCCCGTTTAGCAGCGCGATCTTGGACCTTCTCGATAATGAACTCGACTTCTTGCTCGTCTAGCGGACGGTCGGGCTGCGGACGGCGATAACGAATCGTACTAGTCGTACCTTTTACCAGTTCGCCAGCTATACCGATGACAGCATGCTTGGCCTGCAAACCAGCTTCGTCCTCAGCCTGAGTTAGAGCGTCCTCGCAATGTTGCACTACGCCAGCAATATCAGCGATTGCGCCTGAATGCATGTCAGACAACTCCTGATGAGCACGTCCAACACCAAGAATCTCAATATCGTCGCCGTTAACGCGAGCTAATAGCGCCTTAACATTTTCGGTACCGATATCGAGTGCAACGATGTAGTCATCGTGCTGTTCGTCGGACTCGCCCTTTAGATTATTTAGCTTATTGCGTAATCGCTCTAAAACCATAACTACATCTATTATATACTATTTTTGCTTATGGTTGCTAGATTTTGCCAAATCATAGAGGCTTACAAGGATTAACTCAAAACCGCTTTAATCCGGCGAATCCCAGCCGAGCTAGATTCTTCTTTGGTAATTTTGAAGCGCTTACCGCCTTCAGCCAAGACACCCGTGTGTTCAACGTGCGGGCCGCCGCAAACTTCGAAACTAACGACATTGTCGCCTTCGCCGATGGAATAAACTTTTACTTTATCGCCGTAGCGCTCGCCAAAGGCGCCGATAGCATCCATTTTTAGCGCTTCATCGGTTGGATAAACCTGGTAGCTAACTGGCAAATCGGCGTCGATCCAAGCATTGACCTGATCTTCCACCGCCTGTTTTTCCTCTAGCGTCAATTTATCGTGATTAAAATCGAAACGCAGGCGCTCAGACGTGATATTGCTGCCATGCTGCTGCAAATCCGGAGCATTTAGGACTTTGCGCAGCGCCGCGCCCAACAAGTGCGTCGCCGTATGATATTTCAGATGGATTGGATCGTGACCTTCCAGGCCGCCGCTAAACTGCCCTTTGCGCGCGGTCTTGGAACGTTGGCGTTGCTCGTCCATCCTAGCATCAAATTCGGCGCGCCAGTTATCAGAAAGCTTGATGCCTTGTTTATACGCCTCCTCGGTACTCAGTTCCACCGGAAAACCAAACGTATCATACAGCGTAAATAACTCTTCGCCAGTCAAGCCGTCGTCGATATAATGCTGCATTTGCCTGAGACCTTTGCGTAGTGTCTGGCGGAAGGCTTTTTCTTCCTTGACCAGTGTAGCGATGATATTCTCGCGGTTTTCCTTAACCTCTGGGAAATCCGCTTCATATAAGTCAGCAATTACCGGCACGACCTCCTCGAGGAAATTCTGCTCAATCCCCAGGTCAAAACTATAGCGAATCGCCCGGCGTAATAAGCGGCGCATCACGTAGCCCTGCTCCTTATTGCTCGGCACACAGCCATCGACCGCCAAAAATACCGCCGCTCTGAGATGATCGGCGATCACTCGCATTGACGCGGTGTGCGTAGCGTATTCCTCACCGCTTAAACTCTCTAGCTTTTTAATAATTGGCTGTAGTAGGCTGATCTTAAAAACGTCAGGACTGTCAATTGCTGCTGCTGCAATCCGCTCCAAACCACCACCAAAGTCAACGTTCTTGCGCTTCAGTGGTTCAAAACTGCCGTCATCCAACCGTCGGTACTGCATGAAAACTTGGTTACCAATCTCCATAAATCGGCCGCTATCACTAGCTGGATGCGCCTGCCCAAAGCTGGCGTCATGATGCTGTTCGCCAAAATCATAAAACACCTCGCTATCCGGCCCGCATGGATCGCCGATCGGCGTACTATCAATCCCGCCACCGCGGCTCCACCAGTTCTCTTTATCGTTGTAAAAGAAAATCCGACCGCCCTGCATACCCAGCTTATCTCCATTTTCAGCGCTATCCAGCTCGACGATTTTAGCTTCAATGCCTTTTTTGGCAAAAACTTCTTGCCAAATTTGCGCTGCCTCATCGTCGCGCGGAATGTTGTTTTTCTCATCGCCGATAAAACAGCTAACGTAGATTTTATGCGGATCCAGTCCAACTATTTCTGTCAAAAATTCGAAAAACCACTCAATCTGCTGGCGTTTGAAATATTCGCCCATACTCCAATTGCCCAGCATCTCAAAGAACGTCGTGTGTCGATTATCGCCAACATCCTCAATATCCTGCGCCCGCAAACACGTCTGGCTATCAGCTAATTTCGTACCCTGCGGATGATCCTGACCCAGCAAGTAAGGCAACAGCGGCTGCATACCCGAGCCGGTAAATAACGTCGTCGGGTCATTGTGCAATATCAGTGGCGCCCGCTCAATAATAGCGTGGCCGTTCCTTTGGCAAAATTCGAGATATTTCTGGCGGATTTCTTGTGTGTTCATAGAGGTAATTATAGCACGAAAGTTAACCTGAATATATGAAGAAGTAACGTAAGCTAGATGCTCAAATTACCAAGCCACCACCTAGACACTCTTCACCGCGATAGATCACTGCCGACTGTCCAGGCGCCACGGCTCGTTCGGCAGACTCTAGATGTAGTGTGTCGGCACTATATATAGCGTTAATGAGCGCCCCGCGGTGGCGCAATCGGACCTGTATTCGCGCACCTTCAGTCAAAGGTTGATTGATCCAGTGAATATCTGTCAGCTTAATCTCGGTTCGCCACATGTGTTCATCGTTGATATTACGGCTAACGTAAACTTCATTCTTATCCATATTTTTGCCAACCACGTAATACGGCAACCCGCCGCCAACATCCAGACCATGTCTTTGACCAAGCGTATAAAAAATTGCACCGTCATGCCGGCCAAGCACCTGGCCCGATTCTTTGTCAATAATATCGCCCGGACGCGTCGTAATATACTGGCTAAGAAATTCGCGCATACCGACATTACCAACGAAGCACACGCCCATAGATTCTTTTTTGCGAGCTGTCCATAGGTCGCGATCTTTAGCAATTTGACGCACTTCAGGTTTGGTCAGATTTCCTAATGGGAATATGGTTTTCGCTAATGCTTCAGACGTCACGCGATATAAAAAATAAGTTTGATCTTTGTTGTCGTCGCGAGCACGAAGCAAGCGTGCAATATCTGCTAAACGCTCAACCCGCGCATAATGCCCTGTCGCGATATAATCTGCGCCTGCTGCCAACGAAGTCTCCAAGAACAGCTTGAATTTAACCTCTTGATTGCACATAATATCTGGATTCGGCGTCCTGCCGGCACGATACTCATCAAGCATGTAATCAACAACTTTCTGGCGATACTGTGTTTCGAAATCAAATACTTTAAAATCAATTCCTAATTGCACTGCCACCCGCTTGGCGTCAGCCAGGTCCTCAGCCCACGGACACTGCATGCCAGGTAGATCTTGGCTCCAGTTTTTCATATAGACGCCAGTAACATCATAATCTTGGTCAAGTAATAATGCTGCCGCGACGCTGCTATCGACGCCGCCACTCATACCAACATAAACACGCGGTCTGGTCATTCTGCTGCAACTCCCATAATTTTTACCAGCTCTTGCAACGCCAGCTGCCAGCCTATAACAGTTGTCCACCACATATTCGACCATTGATTATCTGCAACTACTGGATGACTACGCGTTAGTATATTTGGTGCTGCTTTAGTAAATTCAATTGAAACTCGCCGCGAATGGTAAGCGCTTGTCACTAAAATTACCGATGATATCTGCTTTTGCTTGAGCAGCCTGACGGTTTGCGAGGCATTCTCAGCAGTCGTTTCGCTGGTTTCCTCTATCAGAATATCACTAGCCGGTACGCCTGCAACGATAGCTTGTCTCTTCATTGCTCGAGCATTACTCGGGCCAGTTTTATCAGCTGCCGCACCAGAGAAAACTAATTTGTGTGCCCAGTTATTCTTGTACAATCGCACTGCTTCAGCAGTACGAGCACTGGTATCGCCGCCGCTCACCGCTACGATCGCATCGGCTGCCGCGCACTGTTGGCGTGCCGCATCTGGAATATCGCCGCAGCCTTGCAAATCGTTCTTTGATAAAAACAAAGTAATACCGATGATTATTGCAGCCGAAACAATGGCCAGCGTAACGATAGCTATTAAAAATCTTTTCACGCTAACCTGGTCTTTTCTGTATTAATCGCAGTGATAATTTCTCGGGCAGCCGCCGTGCACGTTTCAGAATCCGATAAGCGGCCCAGTGTCAGGCGCAAACTGCCGTCCGCCGCCTCTGGCGCTAAGCCAATCGCTTCTAGCACATGCGAACGCGTCCCGGAATTCGCAGCACACGCACTGCCAGTCGCTACCAGCACCCCTTTTTGCTCTAGCATAAAAACTAACCGTTCAGCGTCAATTCCGGGGAATGATATATGCAAATGACTTGCTAAGCGACGCTTTTGATCGCCGGAGACAATCGCCCACGGAAAAGCTTCTGTCAGCTGATTTTGCAGCTGGTCGCGCAACTGGCGCAAGCGCTTATTCTCAGAATTACGATGTTGCTGCGCTAATTCTAGCGCTACTGCAAACCCAATAGTGCCCGCAACATTTTCGGTCCCGCTGCGCAAGCCCCGCTCTTGCCCGCCGCCGCGAACTAGCGGCTGCAAGCGTATCATCCGATTACACCAAAGCAAACCAACTTGTTTCGGGCCATAGATCTTACCAGCATTTAGCGTCAGCGCATCAACGCCTAACCGCGCCACATTGATGTCAATCTGCCCAGCCCCTTGCGAAGCATCAGTGTGCAGATAAATTGGCGTCGGTTCGCCCGCTTCCAACCGGCGGCGACGCTCAGCACGAATAACTTCAGCAATGTCGCGTAGCGGTTGAATAGTACCGAGTTCGTGATTAGCGATAGCGATAGTTATTAGCTGCGTATCTGGCCTAATAGCTGCTTGAATATCGCGCGGCGCAATATTGCCTTTTTTAGATGGAGCCACCAGCGTTATATTATCACCAAGCGCTTTCAGTACTGCATCATGCTCAATGGTACTTGATACGATATGTCCGTCAACGCTATTTATCATCAAATTAATAGACTCGGTAGCGCCAGCCGTCATAACCAGCTCGCTAGCCTGCCCGCCAAGACAAACCGCCAAACGATGCTTAGCTTCGTTATAAGCGCGCTTGACTTCCACCGCTGGAGCATACGGCGCCGAAGGATTATAAAACATCTCAGAGAAATACGGCTGCATCGCCGCCAAAACGCGCTCGTCTAGAGGCGTGGCAGCAGCATGGTCAAGATAGATTATTGATGATTTCACGCTTTCTATTATACCAATTTTTCGCCGGTCTCGGGATCTCGCTTGTAAACTTGGCGGGCAACTTGCTCATAATACATTTGCGTAGCGATACTAAAATTACGCAATTCATCACCCTCGAGGTATGAATAACGCGGGCCAGGTTGAGTTTTTAAGATACCTCGATCGGTTACTTCATATTTGATAGTGTGGGTTTTAAGTTTGTGCTTGGTATCAATCCATTCCTCATGCCACATCCATGTTTTTTCGTCCAAGCAAAAGAATTCGCGGCGATGACCCTTCGGTATCTCTCCAAAAAGTTCCGAGCCAATTTCGCTTTCTAGTACTAGCAGTTCGCGTTCACTAAGCTTTTTGAGCGGACGTTTCTTACGAAATTTCAATTGCGGCAGACCCAACGACATATCATCACCGACAATCAATTTGATAGTTTTTTTAAGCACACTCTTTACCATAGCTCAAGCCGCGAGTTCAAACTCCTTAAGATATTTCGCATAATCCGCTTCATAACCCAAACGAAGATTTACCACCCCTTGACTCGCCCGAGCAATAACCTCCTCGGTAGTACGCGGTTTGTCCTCTAACTGCTTAGTTGGCGATTCAATATAATCAACCGACAGTGAATCTATAGTCTGCTCAGGTTTTATCGGTTCAGCCTGTCGGCGGGCCAGTTCGCCTAATCGTTGCAATTCAGGATTACTAGCATAAGTATTATTCTCATAACTAAAACTACCGACATTTTCTGCCGGTGTTATTACGAGTTGCTCATTATTACTCTTTTTCAAATCTTCATTCATAGGCTTACCCCAAAAACTCGCCGCGCGTTGCGAGTAGTTACGCTAGCGGCCTCTTCTACAGCAAGGTCACGAGCGCGCGCATGATATTCTGCTACCTGCCTCACATACGCTGGTATATTCACTTTACCACGAAATGGCACTGGCGTCAAGAAAGGTGCATCAGTTTCAAAAACTAAGCGTTCAAGCGGAATTTGGTTAAACATTTTCTGTTGTTTTTTGTTTTTAGTAAAAGTACTTATACCGTTAACACCAACATATAAACCACGATCCAGCCCATGCTGCAAATTTTCCTCAGAGTCGGTAAAGCTATGCAAAATGCCGCGCAAACCTTTGAATTCATCGAAAATCGGCCAAAAATCCGCCCAGACTGCGCCAGCAGCAGCTTTTTCGTCGCGTACATGAAAACTAATCGGCAGATCAAAATCACGTGCTATCTCGAGCTGCCACCGCAAAACGCCCTGTTGAATATCGCGCGGACTATTATCATAAAAATAATCCAAACCAATTTCACCAATGCCGACGATTTCATCGCGATTGCCTGCTACCAATTGGCGCAATTCCTCGACGTTATTTGTCGCTGCGTCGTGCGGGTGAATGCCGACAACCGGCCAAGCAAAATCATGCATCCTAGCAAACTCTAGAGCCTGACGCGAGCTGCGCAAATCTGTACCGACACAAATCATCGCTACGCCATTCTTCACTGATTCCTGGTAAGCTTTCTCGCGCGCCGAAGCGTTATAGAACTCGCTATCATGAATATGACAATGCGTATCAACCAAGCGAAGCAACGAATTCATTTGGTTTATTTCTTTTTACTAGATGCCGTTTGCGGAGCGGGCGTATGAATATAGATTTTTGGGAAAAGTGGTGCTGCTTTCTCGGGCACAACTCCTGCCGAAAACATCTTGTGAATAGTGCTAGCGGTCACTGGCATAAACGGAGTTAGCAAATCAGCAATTTCCTCAAGCGCACCAACAGCGTAAGATAAAATTTCCGATAAATGCTCGGCGGCATCAGTGTCTTTTTGGCGCTTCTTAGCAACTTCCCACGGTTTAACATCATCAATATATTGATTAAGCGCTCGCACCTGTTGCCATACTTCATCTATTGCTCGATCAAAATCAAGCGCTTCCATCGCCTGGCGGTATGGCCCCATATCGTGTCCTGGGCGAGGAATCTCGCCAATTACACCCGACTGATAACGCTGGATCATAGCAATAACCCGCTGCACTAAATTACCGAGATCGTTGCCCAGCTCCCCGTTGTAAGCCTTCTCAAACTTCTCCCAGGTGAAGTCACCGTCATCCTTGGTTGGAATATGCCGCGAAAAGTAATAGCGAAAAGCGTCAACGCCGTAATCCTTGATAATCTCCATCGGATCGACGACATTACCAATAGTTTTGCTCATCTTAGCACCGCCCACATTAACGAAACCGTGCACTAACAACGTCTTCGGCAGCGGTAGACCAACCCCTAATAGCATCACTGGCCAAATACCGGCATGAAAACGCAGGATATCCTTGCCAATCACTTGCACGTCAGCTGGCCAAAAATCTTTCCACTCCGGCTGATCCGGATAACCTAGCACCGTGATGTAATTAGCTAAGGCGTCCAACCAGACATACATCACCTGGCTGTCGTCTCCTGGTACCGGTACTCCCCAGGTCAGACTCTTGCGCGGCCGGCTAATTGATACGTCGTGCAAACCGTCTTTCATTAATTCCAGAAATTCTTTCTTACGAAACTCTGGTGCAATCTTCATTCGGCCCGACTCGATTGCTTGGCGGACTTTATCAGTATAAGCGCTCGCTTTCAAATAATAATTCTCTTCGCTAACTTGTTGATAAGGCGTTTGGTGGTCAGGGCAAACCCCGCCAGTTTCTTGAACTTCTTTATCAGTAAAGAAAGCTTCATGACCCATACAGTACCAGCCGTTGTAAGTACTTTTATAAATCAGCCCCGCTTGGTCCAACTGTTTCCAAATATAGCGCACCGCCCCCATATGATGTGAATCAGACGTACGGACAAAATCAGTATATTCGGCGTGTTCAGCATCCATCAGTATCTTGAAATTTTGATGAGTTTGATCGACATATGCTTGCGGCGTCAGATTTTGTTCGGCAGCCTTGGCGGCGATTTTATTACCATGCTCGTCAGTACCAACCTGGAAGCGCACTTTTTTGCCTTTCTGCTGCTGGTAGCGCGACCAGATATCTGCAAGCAAATAGTCTAGCGCATTACCGATATGCGGCTTACCATTGACATATGGAATCGCCGTTGTGATATAAAGATTCTTTCCCATTGCTTCTAAGTATATCAGAGGCGACAGAAGTTTACTAGCACATTATCACCCCGCAATACAAACCTGATCAGCAACAACCGAAACTACATCTTGAACTAATTTTCGTCTTTGATATTTCCTGGTTCGACACTAGTTTTCTGGAAATAGTAGATAAGCCATCTTTTTACTTTACCTGCCTATATTACGGACGTTTCGCTTACTTTTTGAACAAAACAATACCAGAAGCTACAAAGATAGACGCCGCCAAGACAAAAAACACTGTATTTGAGCCCGTTTCAGCCAGTCTGACACCAGGCGATTTTGGCAACTCCGGAGACAGCGTAGAGGCAGACGCAGGGTTCTTCGTCCACTTTGCATACAAGGTCAAGTCATTGTCTGGCATGGTGTCGTTTGTAAAGTTCCAGCTTGTTGCAAACGTAGTGTCCGTATACCAGCCGGCAAAAGTGTAGCCAGAGCGGGTCGGGGCGACCGGCGGTCTGAAAGGATACGTATAGCCTACCATCTTATTTGGAACGGCAGAACCAGATTGCGAATCAAATGTTACTTTATGTTTTGTACACAGCCTACCATCGCTAGTGATTACCCAGCCGTGTCCGCCGTCAGCAGCAGTATTCAAGATATTAGCTCGCGCCGAAGCAGCTGCACAAAATTTCAAACCAGCTGCTCCAAGCGACATTGGCGATTTTAGATTCTGCGCATTCCAAGCAATTAGCATAGCATCGTAATTCTGGCGCGAAATCGCTGTATGATCAAGCGCGGCCGCCGCACCAGACAACGGTTTTCCCGGCAAAATAACCAACGAATCCAATCGCCAAGCAGCTAGCGATTGATTGAACGAAGTTGCATCGCTTAAAAAACGAACAAGAAACTGCACTTTCTTCATATTCCACGAGCCAATCGGCTGATTGAATGAAGTTGCCCTTTGAAACATGTCATTTGCGATTACAAAACTCGACGTATCCCAATTCGTAATAGAATCGCTGCCTCCGTTATTGAAAGCACTGGCGCCGTTAAACATACCAGCGGTATCGGTCACCTTTGAAACATCCCAAGAACCAATATTTTGATTAAATTGGTTTGCATTTCGAAAGACACCCGACATTTTGGTAATAGTTGATGTATTCCAATTCCAATTAGCAGACTCGCCTTTCAGCGATTTATTTCCAACAAACATCCACGATAAATCAGTGGCTTGGCTTAAATCCGGCGTATCAGTCGCCTCGACATCCATATTCTCCGCACCAGCAAAAGCAGAACGCATATTTTTCCACTTGTTCGTACCCCATTGATCAATCGAAAGCAGTTTTAGCCTATCACCCCTACCATTCACGATAAACCATGGAAAGGCGCCGCCAATGCGTATAGTATAGATTCCCGGCGTAGCGTAATTACAAGTATAAGAGGCAGTCTGCCCAGATACCTCAGTTACACCGTCATTATTGCAGTCAACAGTATAATTGTACCCTGAACCGCTTGTCGGAATAACAAACTGAGTGTTTGGCGACCCTGGCTTTCTGGTATCGATAGTAAATACGAAGTCCGTGTTGTTGATAGCGTCAGCTGCGACTTTTGGCGAATAGAGTGTTGGCGCAACAAGTACCGACAAGATACCAAACGCAGCAGCCAACGTTTTTAATGGCAATTTGAACTTCTGTATTTTTGTTGTTTTATCGTGCCTGCTCACTGGTTATTAGTATACTTATGCTTTAGATTTTTAGCAATGGGTTTTACGACGAGATTATTTGACAATAGAAGAATTATATACTAAAATAATACTTATGAGAAGGTCGCCTAACTACGCAGCCGAAAGGATTCCTTGTACTATATTCTCGGGAAATAACAGAGAACCTACTTCTGGGGTAATCGACAGAACTCCTAGCAGAGAGCGAGCAAGACTCATGGAGAGGATTGAACAACATTTCATACCAAGCGCTCTAGGGGATATGGCTATGACTTTGGTTGAATTTGGCAATGGCCCGTCCGGCATTACTATCGTCTACGGAACTGGGTTCATGGGAAACCCTACAGCGACAGCAGCACGGCTAGAGATGGCCGAAATAGCCGAGACCTGTCGCGACGAAGAAGGAAATCCAGCTTCAGTCTTGACGCTGCCAACCAGTTCTATGAAAGAGAGTGTTGCTCATAAAATTTTAGAAACGAGCAGTTTCTCACCCTTAGCAGAAGAAATAGCGCCAGAGCTAAATAGATACCTAACTTGTTATAGCGACCGGGTAGGTATAGTTGGACATTCGTTTGGCAGCAGACTTGCAGCAAATATACCTAGTGTTCTTGATAATCCTGACAAAACCGAGTTTGTTGCCACAGATGATGCGCCAAGCTGGCAAAAACCGCTAGGCACATTTATTGCAGCAGCGCAATTAGCAGAAACAATTGACCTGTCAAGATATATCAAACATTCACCCGATCCCGAAGCTCAGAAAGCTTGGCAAAAAAACGACGGAGAAAAAATGCCAGCCGTGCCGCTGCTAGTTCAGCTGAGAGATGTTATTGCAATGTCGCGCGGTGGTGGTTTTGTTGAAGATCTTGAAAATTCACTCAATAAGCTGCAACCCGGCACGCCCGTCACCCTTTTTGCGCCGGAATTAAGCCACATGAATGATAACAGCTCAAAAAATATACGCAAGCTTATAACGTCGCTTAGCCAGGAGTTCCCTGGTTTAGATATTCGCGGCATACTAGTCGAAGATAGCACGCACAACGTATCCGTAGCCAATCCAGCATACTTTGGGCAGATGATAAAATTATCAAGAAGTAATCTACAGCCCTGACAGCGCTAAACAGCTATCAAGATTACTTTAATCATATAAATACAGTTGCCACTTGCAAGCTAGCTTCGTTTAATCAGCTTAATCGCGATAGAACCAACCGCTATAAATGCAACTGCTGCAGAGAAAAATATTCCCGCATCCACACCAGTCTCAGCCAGCTTGGTCGATGAGCTTGAATTGTTTTCCGAAGCACCACTGCTTGTTGCAGCAGACTTAGGATTCTCGATCCACTTTGCATATAAAATCAAATTACTGTCTGGCATGGTATCGACAGCAAAGTTCCAGGCTCTTGCAAAAGTGTTATCCGTATACCACCCAGCAAAAGTATAACCCTGCCGGTTTGGCACAGCTGGCGCGGTAATTTTATCAGTAAAAGCAACTTCTTGGCTGGCAATTGCCGTTCCGCCCTGGGTATCAAAAACTACAGTATACTTCGGGCACTCCTTTGCATCACCATTGATGGTCCAGCCATGCCCGCCGTCGGCGACTGGCTTGATTAGATTTTTTCTAGCCGCATCAGCAGTGCAATATTTCAACCCGGCGGCCCCTAGTATAAGCGGCGAGTTAGTTGATTGAATATTCCAAGATATCAAAGTAGCATCATAATTTTTCGTAGACAAACCGCTATTATTCAACATTCTAGGAGCGCCAGACCAATAGCTGTTGGGCAAACCAGTTGTCGAAACTAACGAATCTAGCCGCCAGCCCGCCAAAGATTGATTAAAAGCGCGAGCACCATTAAACATTTCACTCATCAACTCGGCTTTCGAAACATCCCACGACCCTATCGGCTGATTAAACTTAACTGCGTTTTGAAACATTGCATTCATTGCAGTCATTTTGCCAGTGTTCCAGTTTTTAATTGAATCGCTGCCGCCATTATTAAATGCTGTCGCATTATTAAATAAACCGCCAGCAAAAACAACGTTAGAGACATCCCACGATCCGATGTTTTGATTGAAATTTTCAGTATCGCTAAACGCACTACCCATATTAGTAATGGTCGAGGTGTTCCAATTCCAGTTAGCATTCTCACCCTTGAGAGAAGTATTGCCTCTAAAGACAGAGTATATCGAGTCAGTCTGCGACAAATCCGGAGTGTCGATTGCCTTTACGTCCATATTTGCAGCACCGTAAAATGAAGCCACCAACGATCTCCATTTATTCTTTCCCCACTGATCAATAGAAATCATCTTCAATTTATCGCCGCTGTTATTGAGATAAAACTCTGGAAACACACCTCCGATACGAATCGTATACACACCAGGTGTAGCGTAACTACAAGTATAGGATCCGGTCTGAGCGGTTGCTTCGACCGTACCATCATTATTGCAATCAATAGTATAATTATATCCGCCTCCTCTTATCGGAATGACGAACTGAGTATCTGGCGACCCAGGCTTGCGTGTGTCCACGGTAAACACAAAATCTGTGTCATTGATAGCGTCGGCGGCAGCTTTTGGCGAATAAAATATCGGACCAGAAAAAGCTGCTAGCACACCTATTGTCACGGCTAACGCCTTGATGGCCAATCCAAATTTTAGCCTTTTTGTTTTCCAACATCTATTCATTTAGTACCATTATACTTATACTTATACTTTATTTTTTTAGCAATATACTAATACTAATCAAAGATGGCACGCAACATTGCCATGACGTTTTGGAGCTTATTTAGTAGATTTTATCTCTGCTAGCACTGCGAATCTTCCCCCTGTATCACCAGCTGAATGTGAGAAATAATTTGGATCATCTGCCGTATCAATTGGCGAAATGACAATATTATTAGCCGGAACGCCCGCCTGGACGGCCAACGAACGATTAAATCCTTGCATGTCCAGATAAATTCCGTCAGCCGTTTGACGGCAGAAATTTTGCCAATTCGTATCATTTGTATGATTAAAATAATCCATACGATAATTTTTCTGCGTGATGCTTGGTGACATCCAAATTTGTAAATCTTTTGCCTGGCTACCGCACTCGACAAAATACCGAACTGCCCGAGACATTAACTGCGCAACCGTCGAATGCCGACCCAAATGCGCCAGCATGAGGGCGCGGCGTTTTGGATCATAGATGACGGTGGCGATACAGTCCGCCACTGGCAAAAATAAGCCGACGCCAGCCATTTCGGTATATAGCGCGTCAGCAAAAATCCCCTCGTTGTTGTATTTAACCGTGTCAGTTTCAGTGACTTCGGTAATATTGTCAAAAGTTTGTGTTTGGTCATAAGAAATTACGTGATAAACAACGTCGTCATACTTAACACCAATTTGATCACAAAACCGCCGCCGATTATTCACTATCTCAGCTACGTGGCGACCGCGAATACGATTGAGCATGGTGCCGTCGTCTTTCGACGAAACCGCAACTAACAGATCGGACGGAAAACATGTTAGCTGGTCTGTTCTAATCATCCTCTACCGCTCAATTCCATATTGTCGCATCAGTCGTCTATACGTATATATAATATAACAGCCATATGCAAGCGTCGCCGTCGCACCGCCCGCGCCGGCCACTGCGTACAACACCGTCCACGGTTCGTTTGTAAAACATCCTAAATAGATAGCCGCTACAGCAGCAAAAATTGGCACTGGCGCTACGAAATAATCAATTTTGCGACTCATGATTTTCGCTTGCGGCACAAAATGAAAACCAATTAGCAGTGTCACCATCGGCATGATAAATTTTGCCTGCCCAATGACAGCCAATATGATGCCCAGCAGCCAAATCGTGCTATATGTAATACCGCTCAAAATACCCATGGTCCGGACGATTCGCTGCCCCTCAGCTGTCTGTGCTACGGGAAACTGTTTAGCGTGGCAGACATTCCTCACGCTAAGCACAACTATAATCAACGCCGCTACGCATACTATCCCGAGCAGCGTCCAGCCAGTCCAGCCCCAGGCAAGCCCAAAGCAGGCGGCATAAACCAGTGCAAAGATCGCCATCATAACGCCGTATGGCGCAATATTCTGCGCAATTGTACCAAATTGCGTCGCATTAGTATTAGTTTGATTACTCATTGTATTTCCCCTCGTTGTGTTTAATATTTTTCTGAACCGCCAGCAGCCGCTGCCAATCGTCAATCGCCAAATCTTCAGCACGGACATCGGGTGAAATATCAGCCTTTTTTAGCAACTGTTCAGCGCTAGCTTTACTGACGCCCAGTCCGCCGCTCAAGCTAGAACGCAGTTTTTTACGCTTAGCCGAAAAACCGGCTTTAACAACACGGAAAAAATCTTTTTGGTCTTCAGCGGCAACGAGCGGTTCGGTGCGAGTTCTCAATACCACCACTTGCGAATCAACTTTTGGCGGCGGCGTGAAAAACTGCCGTGGCACTTCAATGTCTAGTTCTACCTGGGCAAATAGCTGCGCGCTAACCGCTAAAATGCTCATTTCGCCAGGTTCCGCTGCGATCCGCTGGGCAACTTCTTTTTGTACCAGCAGTACCGCCAAACTCGGCTTATTTTCTGCCGCCATTAGTTTTTCGACAATTTTGCTGGTGATATAGTATGGCACATTGGCGACTACTTTATAGCCCTTCGGCAACTGATTCAAATCAAACTGCAAAATATCTTCGTTAATCACTTCCAGGCTTTTGCCAGGAAATTGCCCTGGCAACTTGCGCGCCAAATCCCTGTCAAATTCTACCGCCACCACGCGCCCGGCTCGCGCTAACAACCGGCTGGTCAAGGTGCCAAGCCCTGGCCCAATTTCCAACACCACATCATCCCTACTCAGTTCCGCTGCCTCGGCAATCTCCGCCAAAATCTCTGGGTCGTGCAGCCAATGCTGGCCTAATTCTTTTTTCGGCCCGCGAGTTGACGCCATCTAACGCCCATCCCCGTTCGTCCAATCAGTCGCCAGGTCAAATCCATGCGGATGCCGGGCTGCAAAACCGCCGGTATCATACACTTTACCAGGACCCATGCTGGTTTCTACTACTGAGCAGCGCGGATAATTACCATAATTTGCCGCTACTAAAATATAACCGTCCTTATCTACCTTGGCACCGTCCGCCCGCACTGTGTAGCCACCGCCGCCGCAAGCGTTAGCAACAATATTCATCGGTAAATCATAATAGGTTTCGCGGTGCGCTACGCCTTTAGAGTCGGTAAATATTTGCGCGCCCTTGCCTTTAGTCAATGGATTTTTAGGCTTAGTACCGATTACTTCGATCTGCTTTTTAGGCTGCTTGATAATTTCGCTAGAAATTTGCTGACGACTAACTTCAGCACTGTCGCGCGCTTCAACTTTATAAGTCAATTTGCGCAACCCTTTAGCTCCCGCCTGCTTTACTTGGCGATAACCAAGAGGCTGGTTGTCGTCGCGTGTTTGCTCAACCGGGAAATCAATTTCTTCCTCGGCAGTCACAGTACGCCGAGTTGCTCGCGTAATCCTCATCAGCAAACTCGACCCATCCAAAGCGACATCCTCTGGCGGCGTAAATCGAACTTTATCCTCGCGATACAAAACAATCCCCGCAGCTTGCGCAATCTGTGTTGGCGTCTGCGCTGCCGTATTGACTCGCATGCGGCGAGCACCTTCGACAATCGTTATCGTCCGCGCCCGATAAATATTTATTTTGAAGCCATTACTGGTAATCGGTGTATCCAGACCCGGTTCGACAATGTCATGCTGTTTATCCAACCTTGCGCCGAATTCTTCTAGCGTTTTCTGCACTGTCGACGCCTTAGTGATTATCGATTGCTCCCGGCCACCGTCGTAAATGGTGATTATATGACTAGATGGTTGTGCTTTAATCGCAGCTGGACTATCTGCCACCGCAGTATTCGCAAAAAACGATAACATACCAGTACTAGAGATTGCCAAGACCGCACCAAAAACACAACAGCAAATACGTTGATAATATCGATTTAAGCTCATTTTATTCAAAATCACCCACTGTATCTCTTATATTATAACAAATTATGCGTCGAATGTCAATCAGTAACGTCGCAGACAATCAACAACTACCGATATATATCCTGTAATCCCATTTTAATTTTACAAGACGGCCAAGGTTGCCAACCCCTCCTCTTATAAGTCTCCCATGCTTTCTGATCTTGGACATCAGCCGGAGCTTGAGCAGGATTATTGTAGCCTCCGAAATTACCCCATGTACTCTTATCAAATTGATACGCACCATAATAACCGTTACCTGTATCTGATGTATAACTACCCTCGCAGCTACGCAAACGCGCCAAAGCTTCAGCGAAACTGCCATTAAACGTAGCTGAAGTTTTAGCACCAATAATTTCTACCTGCTTAACTGGCTGCTGAATAATGTTGCTATTGATCTCGCGGCGTGACACTTCAACGCCGTTTTGGACGTTAATCTCATACGTAACTGTACGCTTGCCGTTAACCCCTTTGGTTTGAATTTCTTTGTATCCTTTATCGCGATTAACATCTTTGATTTGTTCAGTCTCAAACTGTATATCTTCGTCAACGGTAACTGTCTGCGTACCGTTACGATACAAGCGGATATTCATGCCTCCAGACATTTTTGTATCTTTATTCGGAACAATGACGTCATTGGCAGACATTTTAATGTGCTTTTCAGCTAACATCTCGCCAACGGTTTTGGCTTGCGTATAAGAAATGGTTTTTTTACCGTAGAAATCAAAATTGAATGGCGTTGCTCGCTTAATGGACAGCACTTCTGCTGCGCTATCGCGCATTGGACTATTAGACTGCGACAAGGTTAGAATATCTTCATCGCGTACAGCAATGCCAGCTTGTTTAACTATCTGCTTTCCAGTACGGTACGATGTAATAATTTTAGTGAGCTGAGAGCCATCCTTGACAACCACCGTTCGGGCTCGATAAATATTAACGTTATATGAATTTGCTACCAAGCGCTCATCAATATTTGGCTCGGTCCGATCGTTACGATCTAGTTTGATAGCTGCCTCAGCGAGAGCTTCGCGCAAGGTCTGTTTTTTGGTAATAAATCCTTTGCTTTGACCGTCATCATGAACGGTAATAATATGTTCGCCAACAGCTAGACTACGCTCGTCAGCCCGCGCTTTTGGCATAATTGCCGTATAAACAGACAATCCAGCCAAAGCTAATAGCATAGAGCCGGTAATCAGCCAACGTAATTTCATTCTCGCAATATTTTTCATACGTAGGCGCGCAAACTAGCGCGTAGTCATAATTATAGCAAAAGATTGGTTATTTTGCTACAGCTTCTCGAGGTGGGCGTATTCAACGTTGAGCTTTTTGACAGCACCGTTATCGAACTTCACGCTAACTGCTAAGCCGTCAATGTCAATGATCTCGCCATCGCCAAATTGCAGCGAGCGCACTCGATCGCCAATATTATAGTTCATCACCGGCTCGTCAAAATCATTATAAACTGGGCTCGAATCAATAGTGTTAGGTTCAACCGCGAATAATCCCATACCCATATCGTCGAGAAAACGCGACGGCTGATTGTACGATCGCAAGCCGAATTGCGCACGGCTCTGCGCGTACAACAGATATAACTCTTCACGCGCCCGCGTCATACCCACGTAGCACAAGCGCCGCTCCTCCTCGAGATTGCGCGGACCCTCTTCAAGCGCTCGCTCACTCGGAAACAAGCCATCCTCCATACCGACCATGAAAACCACCGGAAATTCCAGTCCTTTAGCGGCATGCAAGGTCATTAATGTGACCTTTTCACCATCACTTTGCTGATCGACGCTGCTCATTAGTGCTGCCTCTTCGAGAAAGTCTGGCAACGTCGCGAAAGATTTAGCGTCCGCTATGAGCACGCTCAAATTATCATCACGCTCTTCAGCCTGCGGCGTTCCATCCATGACATAATCTCGATAAGCAATCTTTTCAAGCAGCTTTTCAATAATATCGCTTGGGCTAGTATCAGAAAGAACAAGCGCCTGCAATTCGCGTAGAATCTCGCCCAGACGCAATAATGATTTTTTGGCGCGCGGCGTCAAAACGCTAGTTTGCTCGACATTCACCAGCGAAGCGATAATATCCATATTGTTATCGTTTTGCCATCGTAAGAATTTCTCTAGACTAGTCGCGCCGATACCGCGAGCCGGCACATTCGCAATTCGACTAAAGCTCATCCGGTCGTTCGGTTGATATAATAAACGCAAATAGGCGATAATATCCTTAACCTCTTTACGATCATAAAAGCGCACGCCGCCAACCAATTGATATGGAATTCTTTGCTGCATGAAGGCACGTTCAAAAGCAAAGCTCTGCGCATTCGTGCGGTACAATATTGCAAAATCACCGTAGCGGCGAGCACCAATCGAGGTTTGAGCCGAAATACGGCTTGCCACCACGTAAGCTTCCTCGGACTCATCGCGTACTGCCTGAGCTTGCACTGGCGCACCATTGCCAGCCGCCGTCCAGAGTTTTTTGTCAGTCCGTTCGACATTCTTGGTAATAACCTTTTGCGCCGCCTCTAGGATAGCGCCTGTTGAACGATAATTTTGCTCTAGCTTGATCACCTTTGCGCCAGGAAAGTCTCGTTCAAAATTAAGAATATTTTTGAAATCCGCCCCGCGCCAGCTGTAAATCGACTGCCAATCGTCGCCGACCACGCAAATATTACGCGCATCGTTGACTAAGTACTTAACGATAGCATACTGCGCAGCGTTAGTGTCTTGGTACTCGTCAATGAGAATATGCTTGAAGTACTGGCGATACTTTTGGCGAATTTCACTGGCATCGCGCAGCAAACGTACCGTCTCGATCAACAAATCATCGAAATCTAAGGCGCCAGCCTCGCTACGTAGTTGCTCGTACCTATCATAAATCTTAGCGATATGCTGCTGATTCGGATATTGCGCAGCTGCTGCGTAATCATCTGGCGTGAGTAAATCATTTTTAGCGTTAGAAATTGCCGCGCTAACAGAACGTGGTTTGAGTTTATCAGGAGCAATTGACAGCTGTTTCATCGCTTGCTTGATCAATCCTTGACGGTCGGCTTCATCATAAATAATAAAATTCGACGGCACGCCAATCGCCGGCCCATCGCGCCGCAAAATTCGAACGCAAATCCCGTGAAATGTACCCATCCACGGCATGAATTGCCGCGTGTTAGGCTGATCGATCAAAGCTGCCAAGCGCTCGCGCATCTCGCGAGCTGCTTTATTAGTAAATGTCACCGCCAAAATCTCACTCGGCCAGACTCTCTCGTGCGTTAATAAGTAAGCTATGCGGTGAGTTAAAGTCTTGGTTTTGCCACTGCCAGCGCCCGCCAAAACCAACAACGGACCGTCCGTATAAGCGACAGCTGCTTTCTGCGCGTCATTAAGACCATCGAGTATATCCATCATCACTCATTATATCGCGTTAATAGCGAGTCAGGAAGAAATACCCAGCGCCAGCTAGTGCGCCCAAGGCCAAGAACACTATAATCACCAAAAACCACTTTAAGCCTGAATGGCGCGACTGCTTATGTTTCTTGTCGTCCTTGAATTCAGTATAATATTCAGAAGTATCATAAATAGCGCCTGATTCAATTTCGTCGATGGTTTGCTCGCGAGGCGGATCTGGCTCTGTAGTAGCGGACTGTACAGGCGAATCTACCGTCTGATTTGCCAGAGGTTCAGCTAGTTGCTCGGGTTGCTCGCTCGTATTTTCTACATTAGTAACAGGAGCTTCGGCAGCAGGAGGATTAGGAGTTTTTTCAACAGGCTTTGGCTTGCCGCCAATCGGCATAAACCGATGTTTTTTAGGAACTGGCGCGTCTTGTATTCTAGCGTCATCTTCATCGTTTTCGGCTGAAGCGTCCTCAATTGATTGAATGTCGTTAGCTCGCGATTCTGCTTGCGAAAAGCCAATCTCGTTGCTAGCATCTTGCGCGTCTTTCTGTAGCGACTCAACAAGCTCGGCAGACGGTGCAATATCCCTACCGTGTGTACCGCCGATAGAATACGATCTTTTTTCGTTTTTGCTGTCGTCTGCTTCATCATAATCATTTTTGTCTTCAAAACCAGGATTAGACTGTGAAGCTTGAGGCAATACGCTGCTGCCGTGAAAAACTCGCGATTCAGACGATTGCAGTTCGCTAGAAACGTTATTTGTATTTGCTGCTACATTTTCCTGAGTAGAACTAGCGGCAAGACGCTGAGTGCTTCGCTGGCCAGTTGGTCCTAATTGTTGAGACGAGCCGCCAGAAATATTATATGACACATTACTTAACGACTGTGCTGGCATCGTAGAATACTTAACTTTGCTGGCGGGGTGTTTGTTGACACCTGGCTGCGAGCTAACTATGTCCATGAAACGGCCGCGACTCTTAGTCTTCATTTTTTTTGGTAATCCTGATCGGACTGGCACAGCTCCGCTAATTGCCGCTACCTGCGGCGGGGCTATAGTTTGCGGCAACGGCTGGGGAGCTGGCGACGGTACTGAACTATTTAGAGCCGAATTTTGAACAACAGTAGAAGCCTGAGAGGCGACCGACACACCAGTCGAAGCTGAAGCACCATTTATTGGCAAAGTCTGAATCTGAGCGGTAGACACCCCAACAGCTGGCTGTACTGGAACTGCAGCCGAAACCGGTACGCTAGCTGTTGATAAAGATGAGCTCGGTTGTTTAGCTACGCCAATCGTTGCGGCTGGCGAGGGCGAAGCCGTCATATTCGCAACTGGACCAGGACCAGGAGCTAATTTATTAGGCTCAACTGAAACTGGCGCAGCATTAGAGGAAGGATTTGAAGGCGTAGAGACAGCTGGCGGTGTTGGTGTCTCAGTATGTTGGCCGTCCTCTTTTAATAATCCGCTCTTGGACATAGCCTCGGTAATTGAACGATCTAGCTCGTCGAAGTCGAATTCTGTCATAGCTATTTACCTCTCTCTACTGGTAAGGATGGCATATCTTCACATTTTTTGATAATACCAGCAAAAGCATAGACATCCAAACTTGATTCACCGATAAGCAAACCATTTACACCAGCTGTTTGCAAATACGATATAGCGTTATCAAGATTAACGCTACCGCCGTAAAGTACGCGGACATTCTCGGCAGCGACCTTACCGAAAAGATGCTCAATTTGCCGACGAATATATTTAACGGCGCGTTCAACGTCGCGCGGTGAAGCGAATTTACCAGTACCGATTGACCACACTGGCTCATAAGCTATAACAATCTGGCCAACCTCAACACTCGTAATATTAGCTAGTCCTCCCACCAACTGATCGCGAATTACATCAGACGTTTCCTTGTTGGCTCGTTCTTGCGCTGTTTCACCAATACACAATACGGGCGTAATATTATTACGCACTGCCGCCTGCACTTTGCTGCGAATATCTTTACTGCGCTCAGCAAAGATATGCCGGCGCTCGCTGTGGCCAATTATGCCATATTGCACGATACCGCGCAGCTGCGACGCTGATACTTCACCAGTGTAAGCACCGCTGTCACGCCAATAAAAGTTCTGCACTGCCAGGTTAAAGTGATGATGTTGCACCTGCATATTAAGCGGCTGGAGCGCTAACATGGTCGGTGCCAACACTACCTCAGTATTTTTGAGCTTGCCAACCAGCTTGTCGAGTTTATGAACATACAAACTCGCCTCATTGACAGTGAGGTTCATTTTCCAGTTTGCAATAATAAGTTTCTTGCCCACGTTTTATACTTGCTTATGTTTACCCTTGCGTCTAGTTTACTACAGTTATTAACGCCCGTCTAGTTTTTTGCATGAAAACACCCCGCCAAAAGCGAGGTGTCTCTTAAATTTTTGTTGTATTTTACTCAACAACACGCACACGCAATGTGTCGGTACCGCCGGCTACACCCGACTGACGGCCGCTGACAACAACCGCGGTTAATTTGTCATCGCGCCCGAAAGTACCCCAATCAAGCAATTCTTTGGCTAATTTTGTACCAACATGCTCGCCCTCTTTACGCACATATGAACGGGTAGCGTATGACAAAGCTAACTGTTGAGCCACACGCTTATTCGGCGTTACCGCAGCGATTGGCAACTCTGGACGACAGGCAGCAATCCGCGCAGCCGTCGCGCCAGATTTAGTTTCGGCGATAATCACATCGGCGTCTACTTGGTTAGCTACTACTACCGCAGCATTAGCAATCGCATTACGGCGGCGGTTCTTCTCGCCATATTCAATCGGCATGTCATTCATCGGCCAGCGCGACTGTGTGTAACGCACCGTCTTGGCCATCATTTTGACTGCCTCGACAGGATAACTACCATTAGCTGTCTCATCAGAGAGCATCACCACATCAGCACCGAGGATTACTGCTGTTGCTACATCGCTAACTTCGGCGCGAGTAGGCTCTGGATTATCGACCATACTGGCTAACATTTGCGTTGCCACTATTGATAGTTTACCGTATTTGCGACACAAGCGAATTGCTTCGCGCTCAACAATCGGTACAATCTCGGGACTAGTCTCGACCGCTAAGTCGCCGCGCGCAATCATCACGCCGTCAGCAGCTTTGACTATTTCTTTGAGCGCTTCCATCTCGATAGCTGCTTTGGTCTCAACTTTCGCAATAATCTGCGCTGTCGAACCGTGGCTTAGCATAATCTGCCGCAAGTTATTGATATCGTCTGCGCTCTGAATAAAACTGAGGGCTACAAAATCAATATCTTTATCGGCGCCAAACTCTACGTCAGCCAAATCTTTTGGCGTTAAAATATCGCCGCCAAAGTCGGTGTCTGGCAGGTTCAAACCTTTACGGCTCATCAAAAATCCATCGTTCAGAATACGAATCTTGATTGCCGTATCACTAACCCGCTCAATCATCTCGCCGCGAATCTTGCCGTCGAACAAGTAAACTGGCTCGCCAACCTTGACTTTGTTAGCTAAATTGTATTGAATCGGCAAATTCGTACTGCCATCGTGTTCTTGAATTGCATGATCGAGAACGATCTCGTCGCCAGCTTTAACATCTAAGTGGTTGTTCTTTAGAACGCCGAGACGAATTTTTGGTCCTTGTAAATCTTGCAAGATTGCTACCGTTCGGCCAACTTCGGCGCTAGCATCACGAATCCACTTGATCTGATCGAGCCGTTCTTCGTACGATCCATGGCTAAAGTTCAAACGAAAGCCATTTGCGCCAGCTTCAATTAATTGTTTGATTTTCTCTGGTGAATTTGTGGCTGGCCCCAGAGTCGCCAGTATCTTAGTCCTTTTAAATGTATTACTCATAGATAGTTATTATACTCTAATATGTTCTACAAAAATAGTACGCCCAGACTAGGACGTACTTGACAAGTGCAAATTTATATTATATGGTGACCTTACCGGGAATCGAACCCGGATTGCCAGGATGAAAACCTGGTGTC
>CAJPQF010000003.1:0-51683 GCA_905372855.1 Candidatus Saccharimonadota bacterium | reverse complement strand
AGCGCATCCATGGTAAGGATGAGGTCTCGGGTTCAAGCCCCGATCGTGGCTCCAAATTAGACCCCAAAATTTGACGGTATTGCCGTCTTTTTTGTTTATTTGTCATTGTTTATCGTCGGCAAAATCACCGTAATCAGCTCGTCGGTTTCTTCTTGTTTTTTCTGTTCGTCCTGGTCGTTGATAATGCGCACAGATTCCGCGGGTTGACGTCTGCTAGCGATTGCGAGCAGGGCAAGCAGTACTAATACAATTAGTAATATTTCCATTTATGCTGGTATTATATCATTTTATATTCGCGAAGTCGCCGTAAAATTTGCGTAGCGGCAGGCTTGCTTATAATAACGAGCCGATTGGTTTTATACCTAGAGGTTTGCTAGAATAAAAGTCAGAGAATTCGAAAGAATCGCTCTGTTGTAAATTCTGTTTAACTAGGCAATGATCATAAAATCCAACCTCACCCAATCAAGATCTGACTCAGGGTATTTTTGCGACAGCGGGGTGGCATAAAAGCTGGACGCTGCGGTGCACGCCGCTGCGAAATTATGAGAGAAAGAAATGTAAGTATGTATAACCAAATTATCGCTCAGTTGAATGCACTATCCCAAGGCAACGAAACCTACGCCGCCTTTAACAAGCGTATCGTCAACACCAAGATGCCAGTCATCGGTGTGCGGGTGCCGGATTTGCGGCGGTTGGCGAGGGAATTAGCGCCTAATATGAGCGCAGCGGACATTAGCAAATTGCTAACGGCACAGAACAAATCATTTGACTACGTACTGCTATGCGGACTGTTGATTACGCATGCTCGGCTCGATGATTTGGTGGCGATTGATCTAGCCAAGCAATATCTGCCGCACGTTGATTCGTGGGCGCACATTGATGTGTTTGTCGAGAAAAAGCGACGCTTTGCCGGCGAAGTGTGGTGGGATTTTGCACTAGAATGCTTACAGAATGAAGACGAGTTCACGGTGCGCTACGGCGTGATTTCGCTGATGACTAATTTCCTAGACGAAGCACACATCGATCAGGTTTTCGCAGTACTGCGAAACGTTAAACACGACGGTTATTACGTCAAAATGGCGCTGGCCTGGCTATATGCTACGACGGCAGTACACTTTTTTGATCTGACGCTGGCTGAATTAGAAAACGAGCATATCGACGCCTGGACGCGCAACAAATCTTACCAAAAAATGCGCGAATCGCGGCGATTTACGCCCGAGCAGCAAGCCGTTATATTAAAGAAAAAGAAAGCGAGCAAACTTGAGTAAGAAACAAGTGCCAGCCGCAAAACGCATTCTAATCTACGGCGATTCAAACGTCTGGGGCGCTAATTTTGCTAGCAAACGTATCCGCTACAGCAATCGCTGGGTTAATCGCCTCAGCCAAGCGCTACGCGGCAAAGCACATGTCTACATCGACGGCGTTCGCGGCAGAGTTGCTGGCAATTTCCGCACCGATAAACCAGACAAGAACGGCTTACCAGCATTTACGACAGCTCTACAAAAGGCCGATAACTTCGACTTAATCATTATCGCCCTCGGCACTAACGATCTGCAACAGCGTTTCGCGCGAACACCTGAGGATATTGTTCGTGACTTATTAGAATATCGCAATCTCGCCGGTGAGACTCCAATTATCTATATTTTGCCGCCGTGTTTTGACACTAGCGACAATTCGGGGTATGAGTTCACAGAATCGTCCGAACAGCTTCGCCAAAAACTGCTGCAGCGCAAAAAAGAACTTGGCAATTACATCGAGCTGCCTAAATTACCGCTATCAGACGGCTTGCATTTTTCACCGTTAGGACACTATCAAGTTTTCAAGATAATTAGGGAAGTGCTAAAATCGTATATATAAGCTAATCTGCGCCAACAAGATTTTGGCGGCTAAAGAGGGGACGATGAAATGAATAAGCCAATCATATCGATAGACGACATCAAGCAAGCGCTCGAATTCCGCTACGCCACCAAAGCTTTCGACTCTAGCAAGAAAATCTCGCAAGAGAATATCGAATTACTCCTGGAAGCCGCCCGCCTAGCGCCAAGTTCATACGGTTTTGAGCCGTGGAATATTATCGTCGTGCAGGAAGACGAACAGCTACGCGCCGATGTCAAACGCTGCGCAGGCGCCAACGCTGCTCGTTTTGACGCCAGCCACATTTTGATATTTACTGCCAAAACCAGCGAAGGCTTGTTGCAAAAAGGCGGACATATCGACCACATACTGCACGATATCAAGAAACAAAATTCCATCAAGGCCGCTGGCTTCAAGACTTTTTGGCGATATTGGGCCAAAAAAGATTTCGAAATACTCAATCAACCAGCAATGATTCACCAGTGGGCGGCGCGGCAGGCTTACATTGCGCTAGGCTTTGTGCTGCTGGCCGCCGCTGGGCGCAGGATTGACTCGTGCCCGATTGAAGGCTTTTCGATTAGCAAGCTCAGCCAGGTCTTGTCGCAGCACCAGCTAATAGACCCAAATCTAGAAAAGCCAGTGGTAATGCTGGCGCTAGGTTACCGTAGCCAGCGCGAGGTACCAGCCAAAACTCGCCGCCAGCTCGACGAAATTGTGCGTTGGCGATAATGCTGCGCTTCTTTTGCGGGTATTATAAAAAACGGTAGACAAACTTATGCCAGATAATCCCGCTAGCTTAATATTTGCTAAAATAGCATACATGGAAGACACGCGGAATGTAATCGATAAATTCAAAGGCCGGAGCGAAACGGAGATTGTGAAAGAACTGGACGCTGCAGATCATGGCTTGGTGATTGCTCTGGAGAACACCGAGCGGGATTTTAACATGGGGACGATTGTCCGCAGCGCCAACGCTTTTGGCGTGCGGCAGATTTACGTCATCGGCAGGCGGCAATGGAACAAGCGCGGCGCCATGATGACGGATAAATATCTGCACGTACATTATGTCGGTTCGACGGCGGAGTTTGTCGAGTTGATGCGGGCAGAGAATAGAGAAATCATTGCGATTGATAATATCCCGGGCAGTGTTAATATGTCAGAGACGACTTTGCCAAAGCGCGCGGTGCTAGTGTTTGGTCAAGAGGGCCCAGGAATTTCCGAGGAGATGGCACAGGCGGCAGATAAAATTGTGGCCATTGAGCAATTCGGCTCGACTCGCTCCATCAATGTCGGTACGGCAGCAACTGTGGCGATGTATTGCTGGCTGCAACAGCATATTTTGAGATGAGCAGCACAGTATCCAAGCCACGCTAAAACAACTCTTTCTGCAAATTTACGCTAGAAAATTATGAGTCGGCGATAATAACATATCTAGCTTGAAATTGCTGCACCAATCTGTTATACTTGATTACTGAAGTTTTACAACAACATTAAAGGGAAGTTATGGCAAAGAAGAATAACATCAAGCGCAAGATTATTGCACTCGTTAGCAATCTGACGGGTCATCGTACTTATGTAACGCGCAAAAACACAGCGAATACGCCAGGCAAATTAGTTCTGCGCAAATACGATCCGAAGGCGCGCAAGCATGCTATTTACACCGAGACCAAGAAATCGCTCGGCCGCAACGAAGTCAAGCCGCGTAAAGGTTAAAATCTAGCGAACTTAGCAATCAATAGTGAAAACAGCTCTCTCTAGCGAGGGCTGTTTTGCTGTACAGCGGTATCAATTACCTCGGCTAGCCACAATGCGTTCGAGACTAGCTTCTCAATTTGCGCCTCGGTTGGACGCTCGTTTTCGGTGTATAGATATACGGTGTTGCGCTCGATTTCGATATTAATTTTGTCGAAATGCGAAACTATTACTTCGGCAGCCTGTGGCGATATAATTGACTCAATCTCTATAGCCCGCGTAGCAGCACCATAAATATTATATTTATTAAGAAAAGCCTGCAGGTAGCGCGCCGTAGCCCCCAAAATTAGCGGCTGTAGAGCACTGTACGACGCTTGATAAATCGGATCTGTCCGTTTCATGCCAATATAAATATGCGGCAGCGGACGTTCGGTATGTAAATCGACGGTAGCGATTAACCAATGGCAACGTTGATCCTTGTACTTATGCGACTGGCCTTGGCGGACGCGAATAGTGTCGCGCCGCTGCAGAACTGTCGTATCGTAGCCGCGAATTGTACCTATGCAAAGATAATCATCAATATGCGTGTGCGAAACCGTATGGCCGCGCACCAAGCGATGGTCGTCGTCATGCTGATTAGCGTAACCAAAATATACCAAGCCGGCGCGATCTGCGAAGCGGCGCATTGCTTGGCGCGTAGCGCGAGTCTTAGCAATATGCCGCGGCGTAAGCCGGCGAAGAGCTCTAGATGCTTTCAATTTTGTTCTCGAACTGACTCCCACCCTGTTATCCTCATCTTTTTATTGTGTCAAGAATCGTCGATATAAATTCAGCCTGGCTCCAACAAAGCGGCGCAACTGAGCGCTCGCTCCCCGAGACCGGGTCAATCTGCTCAGACAAAACACCAGTCGGCCAAGCTTGACTAGATACCCACGATATTATCCGCTGCGCCGAATTTTCGTCGCCGCACTCCAAATAATACTGAGCCAGCCATAGCGAAACGATAAACCACCAGTTACTCGGAGCATCTGGAGCGCTACGGTAATAGGCGTCACCCTCATAGCGCGGCAGGCCTGGCGCTTCCAGCTTGAAATGAAAGCGGTCGAGAGCTGTTTGTATGGCTCGATGCAAATCTTCTTGATTATCGTATAGACCATAAATAAAAGCGCCATAAGCAGCCGACATATCAAGCGTATCATCGGGCGTGTAAGTGCCGTTTTTGTTGCGGCGCAAACCTTTGCGGAAAGCTTTCTGATGAGGATTGTACAAGCGTTTTTGCGCGGACTGTTTGATATCCTCGGCAACCGTCCGCCAAGCGACAGCTCCAACTTCATCTCGACGTCGATCAGCCAGATTAGCCGCCGCGAACAGTGCCGCTTGAACTGTCGCCGTCGTGTAGGTCGTCACCATGAAATGTTCTTCCCAGAGATCATAACTTGGTTTTGGCAAGTGTGTCCGATTATCGACGTAGCTGGCTAAAAAATTTGCCATCGGTACTACCATCGACGTATAGAACCGCTGCAGCAGCGTGTCATCGCCAGTCTTATTATAAAATTGACAGAATAAGAACAGCACCGAAGCCGTCTCGTCCTCTTGAATTGGCGCCGAAACAGTGCCATCTGGATGCACGTACGAATGCCAACTGCTACCCAGAGCGCCGTCGGCGCGGTATTTATGCGATAGATAACCTTTCGGACTTAACGCCCGGCGGCAAAAATCAAAGAAATTGTAAGCTTCCTCGGTATAGCCCATACGAATTAGCGGCCAGAGAACATATACGCTATCACGCGGCCAGCAGTACGCGTAGGCATCGCGCTGATAATTAAGCGCCTCGCCATCGCTGCTAGCAATAACAGCACCGCGCTTATCAATATGCGCCTTGAGAAGCATCGTACTATTGATAAACGCCTGGCGATACTCTGGTTTGATACACTGCGCCACTTTCTTCGCCGGACGCAACCACAGCCGCCACCATTTAGCAGTAGCTTCAAAGCGCTTATGGATTGTTTGCGAAATAATATTTTTGTGTATGTAAAGTACTTCGCGCAAGGAAGTACCAGCAGCTAGCCAATAGTTTACCCGCGCCGAACCGTGGCCGGCCAACTCTAATTTGAAGCGGATCGTCGAGTCGACGCGGCCATGCTCGGCAGTCGAATTCGATAGCTCGCCATCGTCAGCATCGCGATAAGTACCTTCGCGGCCCTCGCGGCCAAATACGCCAACTGCATATTGGTCAAAGAACTTACCGCCGTCAACTTGGCCCGACGCCGCAAAGACTCGGCGTCCACGGTAATGAATGACAGCGTTATCGTCTGGCAACACTTGAACGGTATCAGTGCTGCTACCAGAATCACCGATAATGAAAGCTTGATGCATAAATAACCGAACGTCGCGCGTTTCAGGCCGCAAATTAACCACATGAATCGTCCGCAGAAGCACGTTAAAATCTGTATCGACCGCGTCGTCGAACTCTAACATAATGCCAATTTGTTCATTCACAGCCACGATATGGCCGATCAGCGCCTCGTGGTGATAACTAAATTTGCATGACCAGCCATCGTCGCTCAGCCACGATACACGGCCATCCGCCCAAACACCGACACGATGCCGAGTATTGCCGCCAATCGTATGGTTTTCTAAACCAACGTAAGGGAAATAAACATCGCTAACCTCGCCATGACGACTCAGCCCAACTTGCAGTTCGTTATTGCTAAGAATTATCGGTCGCGCCATCAATACCCCGCAATATTATGTTCATGCAATCGGTAGCGCACATCGCGCAGCGCATTCATGAAATACAAGAACGCGTCGTACGGCGAATCATACGGACTAAAATACGCATGCACGTCGCCGTCATTAAAGTACTTAGTACACATGTAGTACGGATGGTCGCTGGTCGTCAACTGCCGCCAGTCAGCAATCAAGCCAAGATCACCCGAACCAAGCACGTCGTTTTCCATAGCGTAGAGATCGCGCATTGCTTCGTGCTGCATACTATTGCCTAGCCACGCTGACAAGTCGCGCTCGGTATCAGCCCAAGTAGTCGTCTGCGGGCAGTCAATCTCGTCGTGCGCTTCTAGCGCTTGACAGGCGCCGCTAATCGTGTAGAAAGTATGGTTGTAACGCCCCAGCCAACGCTCAACAAAGTCAGCAAAGAACTCGAAAATGCCTGTGTCCGCCCAAATATTTTCACCAAAAGTCTCGAAATCCATAAATAAGTTAATTATTTCGCCGTCGTGGCCCATGCTTGCGTCAACCCAATCGACATAAGTCGGGGAAGTTAGCGGATACGATTCCCAATCGCGATTGCTAAAACGAAAAGCGATATCGTCGCTCAAACGGTAATTTTTCAACAATAGTTTGACATTTTTCGCGCCAGCTGGCCGGTACATGTAATTAGCATTGCGCCAACCGAGAACCTTATCCCAGCCCTCAGCGATAATACCTTTGTAGCCCTGGCTATCAGCCCACTGCGCTAGCTCGTTATTGTAACTCAGCTCGGTGTTGCGAAAAGCAGTGATTTCGACGCCAAACAGATCGCGAATCTTCTGGCGATGAATATCAACTTGCCGCTGAAATTCATCGCGGCTATAGAAAAACGCCAAGCTATGGTAATAAGTTTCGCCGACAATCTCGACGCGGCCAGTTGCGATAATATCGCGCAGCAAATCGATCACGTCTGGCGCCCAACGCTCAGCCTGGTCCAGCAATGTGCCAGTCACCGATAGCGACACGCAAAAATCTGGATACGCAGTCAGCAATTTACGCAGCAATGCCAGCATCGGCCGGTACGACTTATCGGCAACTTTCTCAAAAATAAAGCGGTTGCTGCGATATTTATCATCGAAATTATCGAAATAATCATGCCGATCCGCGATATCAAACACCGAATATTCGCGTACGCGCCACGGTTGATGCATATGCAGATACAAAACCACTCCGCGTTTTTTGCTCATCATTTGGTTCCTTTCTGAGTGCGGCTATAAATTGATAAGCACTTGCTAGCGACATCATCCCAACTGATGCGAGCATACTCCGATTTGATACCGCGCTTCATATCGTTTAGCAATTGCGGCGATTTAGCCAAAGCCACTAGCTGATCAGCCAACTTATGCGTATCCCAAAAATCATAACGAAAAACCGTATCGAGAACTTCGCCAACACCAGACTGGTTAGTCACGATTAGCGCTGTATCATAATGTGCCGCCTCGAGCGCGGCCAAGCCAAACGGCTCGCTAACCGAGCTCATCACGAAGACGTCCGACACGCGATAAGCGTCGCGCCACTGCTTGCCGCGGACAAAACCTGTAAAATATACTTTATCAGCAACCCCATGGTCAGCAGCAATCCGAATCAGCTCGTCGCGCTGCTCGCCGTCACCAGCTAGCAAAAAGGCAAAGCGGTCGTGCTGATGGCAGGCCTTGGCGAAACCGCGCATCAGCTGCACCAGGCCCTTCTGCGCCGTAAAGCGCGTCACTGTCGATACCACCGTATAGCCTTCATCCTTAAGCAATTCTAAGTACTTGTAAGTCCGCCGATCATAGTCGTAGTTAATCAGCGAGCTAGCGTCAATTGCGTTGTGTACGACCTCAATTTTGTCAGCTGGGATATGGTATTTATGAACGATAATCCCCTTAGTAATATTGCTAACAGCAATGATTCGGTCAGCCATCATCAGACCGTTATATTCAATCTCGTGAATGACAGGATTGCCAAATTCGCTAGCACCAGCGCGGTCAAATTCCGTAGCGTGAACATGAACGATTAGCGGCGCGTCGGTTAATTGTTTGGCGCGCATGCCAGCTTCCATCGTTAGCCAATCGTGGACATGGATAGCATCCGGCTTGTCAATCCGATCGACTAGCTGCTCGACATAGCCGACATATTGCTTTTGCACGCCCCGCATGGTCGTCAAATCGCCAGCCGGGACTTCATCGAGATTACGTGCCGTCACTGCGCCGCCGCCATAAGAATTCAACGTCTTATCGCCATGAAATGGCGGCAGCTCGGTCGCCGAGTAAATATTCAAGAAATCAATATCATCGTACTTTGCAGTGTAGGGGAGCACGAAATCAATTGACGCGCCCCGCTGAGCAAGCGCCTTAGACAAGTGATAACACGCGACACCGAGACCTCCGCTGTTGTGCGGCGGGAGTTCCCACCCTAACATTAATATCTTCATAAAAATTCTACTCGGTCATGCCGTAGCCTAACCATTCCCTTATGTTGTTCATTTAACAGTATAGCGCTTTTTTGCTTATGATTGCAACAAAAATAAGCATTTTGTAAAATTTTGTGAAAAATTATCGTGAAAACATATAGATTTTTTGCTGCAAACGGTGCATGATAGTAAGCATGGATAGTGCAATATCAACTTCGGTAATTAACGATCTAAAGAGCCTGCTAGTATCGCCGAATGCTTTTCGCTCGCTGCTAGTACTAGTTTTGTCGATGATTGCTGCTTATTGGTTAAGTAAGTTCCTAGCGCGCGGCTTGATTTTCATAGCACAACGTATCGGCCGCCGCAGCGACAATGAATCAGACGAAGCGCGCGTCACTCGGTTGCGGCAAACCGAAACATACCTGAGCGTGTCTATTGCCATCATTCGCACACTAGTGGTAGTATCGGTTGGTTATATCGCTTGGCGAATCCTCAGCCCAACCGCCGCTAACTCTAGCACCTCCGGCGGGCTAGCCGCTATTGGTGCTGGTGCTATGTTTGCTTTGGTGGCTGGACAAACTATCGGTATCGTGTTGCGCGACCTGACCGCTAGCGCGATTATGATTTCAGAAAACTGGTACAAGATAGGCGATTTCGTTAAGCTCGATCCATTCACGGATTTGAGCGGCGTTGTCGAGCGCTTCACGCTGACCTCGACGCGTATTCGCGCTCTCAATGGCGAAGTCATCACCGTTCACAACCAAAACATCACTGGCGCCCGCGTCACGCCGCATGGTGTACGCACGATCGCTGTTGATATTTTCGTTCGCGACAAGCGAGCAGGCGTCGCTGCCATCCGCCGAATTATCGCCGCCATTCCGAAAGGCACGATGATGCTAGCCCACCCGCTGCGGATTACCAATATTGATAAATGGGGCGACGAACGCTGGCGGATTACTGTCACCGGGCAAACTCCGCCGGGGCGCGAGTGGCTAATAGATAAATTTTTCGTCGAAGCTGTTTCTAGTATCGACGACGATAAAGAGAAGTCTGAGCGCTTACTGTCGCTGCCGCCAATCCCGCATGCTGCTGATGAAACCGCCAACCGCCGCTTCAAGCGTGCCGTCCGCGTCAAAAAAGATCAACCTAAAGATATCGCCATTGATGATATCTAAAAAGCATTTCGCTATGCTATAATAGGAAAGCGTAAAGGGGCATAGTACAACGGCTAGTATAACGGTCTCCAAAACCGTAGATTGAGGTTCGATTCCTCATGCCCCTGCCACAAACCACATAAGTGCATAATTGCAGTTTTAAGTTCCATTACCTATAATAATTTTATGAATCCTAGTTCTATCTCTCATCCGCACGCTATCATGATGGTTGGCTTGCCGGGCAGCGGCAAAACATTTTTCGCGCAGCAATTTTCTGAGATGTTTAATGCGCCGTTTGTTGATTCGCAATTTATTAGCGAGCACAGCCTAGATAGCAATGCCAGCGAGGAGGTTTGCCAGCGATTTTTGGCCGAGATAGCACGCACCAAGCAAACTTTTATTTATGAAGACAGCAATTTAAGCCGCGTCCGCCGCGCCGAATTTGCGCGCTGGGCCAAGGGACATGGTTATAAGCCGCTTATTATTTGGGTGCAGACCGATGAGGCAACTTGCCGGCGCCGCATTCAAAAAGGCCACTCACTAGACACCATGAACTTTGACGCCGCTGTCAAGAGCTTCACCGAACCAAACGCCATCGAGAAACCAGTCGTTATTAGCGGCAAGCACACATACAAAACTCAAGCGCGTACTGTATTAGCTCGTCTTGGCGATAGTAATCGTCCTAGCCGGCCAATGACTAGCTTAGCCAGGCAGCGGCCAGAGGTTCGCCGCCGCGGCATCAGTATCCAATAATATGTCTGCCAAATTTCAAACTATCGACGATCCGGAGTTCGGCGAGATTGCTATCATGCACCGCGCTACTCGCTACACCCGCATCAAGCTCGGCACCAACGGGCGCTTTGTCGTTACTAGCGGCCGGCTAGTACCGCTGGCGTTCATTCGCTCGTTTATTGAACGGTCGCGCGAAGACTTGCGCAAAATAGCCAAAGATTCGTCCGTCGCCCAGCCGTATCGCGATGGACAGCTCATCGGCAAAACTCATCAATTAGCTATCGTGCCAACACAGATGACCAAACAGCCGGAAGTTCGTACCATACGCGGCAAGCTGCTAGTCAAGCTGCCGCCCGAATTTTCACTCGATAACCAAGAACTTCAACAGCAAATTCGCAACGAAGCAATCAAGATCCTGCGCCGAGACGCCAAAAAATACTTACCGCCGCTACTAGAAGAATTAGCTGGCGCTCATGGTTTCGCTTACCAGCGCGTTCGCTTCAGCCACGCCGGCAGCCGATGGGGCAGCTGCAGCTCCAACGGAACGATTAGCCTCAACATTGCTTTGATGAAGCTACCCGATGAATTGATTCGGTATGTATTGATTCACGAGCTCTGCCACACTCGCCATATGAATCACTCCGCAGCCTTTTGGCGCGAAGTTGAACGCTACGACCCGCACTACCGACTCCACCGGCAACAGCTCAAGCGCCAAACTCCAATCGTCTAAGTCTTTTCATAAATTGCCTTTGCGGTTATACTAATAATAGCTATGGGTGGCCAAGTCAAAGACTATATAAACATCGATCCGTCAACGCATCGCATGAAGATTATTCGCTGGATAGCGCTTTTGATTCCGCTGCTATTAGTGGCGTACAGCGTCTTCATGCAATTCTCGCCGCTCGGCAAGCCGACAGCAGTGAATATGTACGCTTTCTACGTGGTTAATATCTGTTGGGTCATCATCGGCTTTTGGCAATTTTTCACGGTGCGGCAGCATACTGGCTACATTATCGGACTCATTAGTTATCATATTCTAGCGTTAGTTTATGTGCTGACAGTTTCAGGTTTTGATATGCCGCTGATTTACACCTGGTCGGCGCTGTTGCTAGCTAGCTCTGTTTATTTGGGTCAGACGGGCATCAATATCAGCATTGCAACTCTGTTTGCTGCCGCTTCGGGCAGTGTTATTATTCATGCTAGCGACGACAAACAAGTTGTGTCTATCGTCATCCATTTTCTGGGTACGCTCATCATCAGTTACATGGTCAAGATGGTCATTTCAGCCCAGGCGATTGATCAAGCCGAACTCTTGCGCAGCCAAACCGCCGAGCGTCTGCAGCGCGATCGCATAGTTACTATCGTCAACAACCTCTCTGACGCTATTATTAGCACCGATAGAAACGGTATCATTTCGCTATACAACGCCTCGGCGCTAAACTTATTTGACACTAATACTGATCTCGCTGGCAAATGTATTGACGATTTTATTTCGATCATTGATAAGAATAAACAGCCATTCAAGTTCGCTGACAAGCTGCATTCCGCCAAAACTACGCAATACCGCGACGATCTAACTGCCAGAATATCCAACGAAAGCATTCGCCTCGGCGCAACATACTCGCCAATTCGCAGCACCAACAGCGTCAGCGACGATGGCTATGTAATCATCTTGCGCGACATCACCAAGCAAAAATCTCTCGACGACGAGCGCGACGAGTTTATTTCGGTCGTCAGCCACGAGCTGCGCACTCCGATAACTATCGCCGAAGGATCGCTGAGCAATGTCTCGCTGATGATCAAGCGCCCCGATATTCCAAAAGAAAGATTAATCAATGGCATCAGCACTGCTCACGAGCAAATTATATTTTTGGCGCGAATGGTCAACGATCTTTCAACCCTGAGCCGTGCTGAACGCGGTGTTGCCGACGAGCCAGAGAACATTGACGTCCAATCACTAATCGACGAACTGTACGCCGAATACGCACCGCAAGCCGCCGATAAATCACTAACCTTCGACATTGATATCGCGCCGCAAATCGGCCAAGTTAGCCAAAGCCGCCTCTACCTCAAAGAAATCCTGCAAAACTTCATCACCAATGCCATCCGCTACACCGAAAAGGGCGGTGTCACTATCATCGTCAAGCCTGGCGAAAACGACACCATCAATTTTGCCGTCAAAGACACTGGCATCGGCATCAGCCGCAGCGACCAAGCACACTTATACCAAAAATTCTGGCGCAGCGAAGATTATCGCACCCGCGAAACCAGCGGTACTGGGCTTGGTCTTTACGTTGTCGACAAACTAGCTCTCAAACTCAAAACCGAGATCAAACTCAAAAGCCGTCTCAATCATGGCTCAACGTTTAGCTTTTCGCTGCCCGCCGTGAAAAAAAATAAGTCTTAGCGCTTTAGAAAAGACGCAAAATCGCTTGCTATTTTTGCTCGGCAGTCGTATAATTAGCTTGACAGTCTGGAACATACCAGGCTATTTAATTTGGGAGGAAACACTATCGTGGCAAAATCCGCAAAAGGTAAATCAAAGCAAAAATCACAAAGCCATATTACTCGCATTACCGCTGGCGACAAAGCTGCAAAGCCGAAGAAGCCGAGCATCCTGGCGACCGCCAAAGAATTAGCTGGCCGCGCGCAAGCCGAAAAACCTAGCGCCAAAACTACGAAGACTAGCGCCAAAACCAAAACTGCCGCCAGCAATCCTAAAAACTCAAAAAGCCGCCGCAATCCGCTCAGCGCCATCACTGGTTATTTCCGCGGCGCCTGGCAGGAAATCAAGCAAGTCCGCTGGCCAGATCGCCGTTCGACCTGGGGCATGGTTGGCGCGCTGATTGTTTTCACTGCAGCGCTGTTTCTGGTTATTATCTTGCTAGATTACGGCTTCGCTTGGCTATTCAAACTAATCATGGGAACAAAGTAGAAAGGATCTTATGGCAAAATCAAATCGTTATGACAGCTCGCGGCAATGGTATGCTATCCATACTTACAGCGGCTACGAGGAAAAAGTCGCTGAAAGCATCCGTCAGCGCGCTCAAACTATCGACATGGCTGATAAAATTTTTGACGCCATTGTGCCGAAAGAAAAGCAAGTTCAAATCAAGAATGGCAAGCGCAAAATCATCAACGCCATCATCTTTCAGGGTTACGTCTTGGTCGAGATGAAATTAACCGACGAAACCTGGTATATCGTCCGCAACACGCCAGGCATTACCGGCTTTGTCGGCAGCGGCACATCGCCAACTCCAGTTTCCGAAGCAGAAATTACCAAAATTAAAAAGCGTATGAACATCGAGGATCCAAAACACCAAATCGACTTTACAGAAGGAGAAGTAGTTAATATCATCGACGGGCCCTTCAAAGGTTTCGACGGCGCCGTTAGCGAGATTGACGCTGCCAAAGGCACTCTTAAAGTCATGGTCAGCATGTTCGGCCGCGACACGCCAGTTGAGCTTGACGCTTTGCAGGTCAAAAAAGTCTAGGCTGCCAAGCAAAATTCTTATCACAGCAAGAGAGTTGCCGCCCTGCAAAACCGTACAACTCGCAGAGCTTTAGCTTGCGTAATCTCGTAAAACACGCTATACTATAGCAGTTACGCACTAAATATCAGCTTCTCAATAAATATCAGCTTCTCAATAAATATCAGCTTCTCAATATATTTAGTAAAGGAAAATTATGGCAAAGAAAATTATTGGTAACTTGAAGTTACGTATTCCGGCCGGCCGAGCAACTGCCGGGCCTCCGGTCGGTTCAACACTTGGCCAGTGGGGCTTGAACATGATGGACTTTATCAATCCATTCAACGAAGCCACCAAAGGTATGATGGGCAAGGATGTCATCGTGCACATTCAAGTCTACGAAGACCGCACTTTCACCTGGAACTGCTTGGGCCAGCCAGTCGACGACATGATCCGCAGTGCTATCGGCATCCAAAAGGGCAGCGGCAAGCCGCACGTCGATAAAGTCGGCAAAATCACTCGCGCTCAGCTAGAAGAAATCGCCAAAACCAAGATGGATCAACTCAACGCTATTGACTTAGATGGCGCCGTCAAGGTAGTTGCTGGTACCGCTCGCAGCATGGGCGTAGAAGTTGTTGACTAACTAAATAGTTTACACACTCCGGCGCCTAGGATATAATAGGCTAAGTGTCGGGGTGTGGCGCAGCTTGGTAGCGCGCACCGTTCGGGACGGTGAGGTCGCTGGTTCAAATCCAGTCACCCCGACCATTGAGCCCGTATTCAAACCCGCGTCATGGTGAACCCGTGGCGCGGGTTTTTGTTTGATTTTGAGGGTTTTGGGGGTGTTTTGGGCTTGTTCGGGCGTGTTCGGTTGTGTGCGGGCGGGGTCGTGAGGTCGACCCCCGTGCCTGATGCGACTTAGTGACCCCTACCGGCGAGGTATTGATCTATGCTACAATTAGAATACAATGTACGATTGTTTTCGTTTCTTGGCGCATGAGGCAGGCTGGAATATTATTCATCAATCTGGTTTCTTAGGCTGGCTGCTGACTCCAGTTAAGCAAGACCCGGCGGTTGTTCAAGAATTTCCCATATATATCCAGATTGGTCTTAAAGCATCCGATATGTATCTTGACACACCTGTCTGCGCAATAAATACTGTTTTGTTTCTTGTGCTTTTCGGAGTGGGATCTTACTTAGCTTCAGTCGGCATTAAATCAAGCACGCAACGCAAGATAGGAGCGGTTCTTATTCTCGCTGGACTAGGATGGTATTTTGCGCTGCGCAATTACTATGACGTTATGTTTATCACCAAAGTTGTATATACGCTTGTCGCTTTAGCTTTTGCTGGCGGCGGTGTGGCTATAGGAAAATATAAACGCAACATCATTGATACTACTCAAGCTGAATGATATCGCACGACAATTCACGTACTTCAAAGTACTTTACGCAGCGTCTCCTATCGGCTACTGATGTCAATATTTACCCATTAGAGTCAATTGATACTACTCGACCATCATCACGGCTTTAACTAATCAACTCACAAAGATTTCTATACCGCTGGCGCTTAGTTGTGGTAGAATAGAATTATAAATTATGAAGGGTGAATTTTTGAATAAGCATAAGTTTAGCGTGCTTGTGGTTACGCTAGCTTTTTCAGCGATATTAGGTCTAGCTACCTTCACTGGGCTAGATTATTACAAAACCGCTAAAGATATCAGAGCTAAAGAGCAGGAAACCGCCGACAAGCTCGCTGCCGCCCAGCAAAAAGTTTGGGCCGAAAAAGCTGCCCTCCGCAAGAAAGTCTTAAAAGACTACAGCAGCACGATCATTGTTATTAACAAAAAGCACTGCTTCGAGCCAAAAACTTGGCAGCCGAATGATTTGGCGCCTATCGAAAAGGGGATATCCTTGCGCAAAGAGGCCGCTGCCCAATACAATGCCATGAAAGCCGCTGCTGCGCAAGCAAAAATGCCGTTAGCCTCGACTAGCGGCTACCGATCTTACAACGACCAAGTCGAAACTTATAATTATTGGGTCAAACACAGCAACCAAAAAGAAGCCGACTCCGCTAGCGCCCGGCCAGGTTGCAGCGAGCATCAAACTGGCTTAGCTGTCGACCTCAAGGCTGACAATTGCGTCCTGCAGTGCTTCGCCACTACGCCGACATACAAGTGGCTGGCCGAGCACGCCGCCGAGTACGGTTTCATCCAGCGCTATCCTGACAACGCCAAAAATATCACCGGCTATGTCGTCGAGTCTTGGCACTGGCGTTACGTCGGCCGCGAAACCGCTCAAGACATGAAAAAGCGCGAGATTAAAACTCTCGAAGAGTACTTCAATGTTACAGGCGGCGATTATTCAAATTAATTTTACGTAAATACATTCTAGCCCTGATACGTGCCGTACCAAAACAAGAGCGCGTTCAGGAAAAGCAGTCCGCTAACTGCCAATCTGAACAACCGAACCGCCGATTTTGCGCCGAAAATAATCGTCGTGGCTAACATACAAAATTGCGCCAGCGTAGCGCTCGAGCGCCGCTTCCAGCTCCTCAATTGAAGGCAAATCCAGGTGGTTGGTCGGCTCGTCCAGAATGAGCAATTGCGGCTCGTTCGCTAGCATGCTAATGAGCTGAAACCGAGCTTTTTGCCCGCCGCTCAAGCTAGCCAAGAGCACCGCGCCGTCGCTCTCAACAAAAAGGTAATCGCCCATCAGCTGGCGGATTTTGGTATCATTAATTTTCAGCCCGCGATCGAGATACATCTGCTCAATCGCTCGCGCCAGCGGCAAGTTCAGATAAGTCGCCGCTATCTCTTGCTCGTAAATGCCAACGCGAATATGCGGATCGAGATAGAGAGAGCCAGCGTAAACGATTGGGGCAGATTGAACAGTATCCTTAATTAAAGACTGAACTAGTTGGGGCGGGACTTGAGTCGTTTTACGAAGCCGGCCAGAGGAAGCGGTGCTAGAGGGCGCGTTTGCCATCAACGCTCGAATCAACGTCGTCTTGCCAGCACCATTGCGGCCGCGCAGTTCAATAGCTTCGCCTTCGCGCAAATCGATATTAATACCTTCAAACAAAATCCGCTCATCGAAACCTAGCGCCAAATCGCGAGCTTCGACAAGCTTGCGCTGCGAACGCATAGCGCCGTCTCGCATATTCAAACGAATATTGCGAGCTTTGAATTTTTGATAGCGATCAGCTACTTTATAATCCAATTGCGCTACATTCTCTCTGTCAATCCAAAAAGTCGGCTTGTCGATTTTCTCCAGTTTCTCTAGCTCGGCCGCCGCTTGGTTCTCGCGCCGCTTGAATTGCGCGATCGTGCCAGGATCGCGAGCTTTTTCCTTCAGGCGGCGAAATTGCAGAACTTTGTCGCGCAAATTAGCCATCCGCCGTTCGGTTTGTTCGTAATCCTGCATGGCATTGCCTGTTGCTGAGGCATTTTGGCGCAAATAATCATCATAATTACCGCGATAACTCGCTGACGCGCCATCGCGCAGCTCGACAATTCGATCAACCTCTGCCAGCACATCGCGGTCATGGGTGATGATCAACATCGCTTGGCGGGCGCTCTTCATCCAATCGATAAACTGCTTCTTGGCAATATAGTCCATGTGGTTAGTCGGTTCATCAATCAGCGCCAAATCTGCCTGCGCATGCATGATTTTCACCACCTCGACCAGGCGTTTCTGTCCGCCGCTCAAAGCCGCTAATTGACGCTCGCCAAAACCTTCCATCTGGAAATTTTTCAACTCCTCAGCCACCAGTTCTTCAACGCGATAAAAATCCTTCTGTCCAAAGCGTTCCAACGCCTGGCTGTACTCCTCAATCTTGCGCATATCGCTACCCATCGTTGCCGGATAAGTCGTCAAAATGTGCCGCAGCCGCGCATATTCCGGCAGCCCGCGCAGGATATATTTCAATACCGTGATATCACCCAGACCATGGTGTTCTTGCGCCGTCGCTACAATCGTGCTGCCGCGCCGAAAAATAATTGAGCCACTATAATCGCTATCCGCCCCTGCTAGCATGCCAAATAGCGTCGATTTGCCGACGCCATTACGACCAACCAGCCCAACTTTCTCACCGTCATCTACACCGAACGCGACATTACTCATTAGCAACTTACTACCAAAGCTTTTCTCGGTAATGCGGATATCAGCTATCATTGAGTTATTGTATCATAAATATAGCGATAAAGCATTGAAATTATGCGTATTTTGTGATATAATTAAAAGATGGATAAAGATCCTTCCGGGAGCGAGGGAGCTGAAGTTATTGATATTGCTCCTTACATTAAAGATAGAACTCCACGAAATATAGGAGAGGTGGTTTATGCGTCGTTTTCGAGAGGAGGAGGCGAGCAGAAAGAAGAACCAGGCTCGTCTGAAAAAGCTCCAGTTTATGATATATTTAGCGGCACTACGCAAAAAGACCGCCTTAGAGAACAGCTAGACGACGCCATACAGCAAATCAAAGCTTTGCCAGAACAGCAAAAAGACGTAAATGCATATTTAGAACAGATCGATAAATTACTCGACAATATTTACCAAGATCTTGATGACGACCAAAAACTAGAATTAGCTGCGCAATTAACATACGCACTGAGCAGGTGTCACGAGAACGTTTCCCGCGTAGCGATACCTTATCCAAACCTGCTCAAAATAATCGGTGTCGCTGCAAAATTAAGGACAAACCGTCACCCTGCAGCTCAAGCTAGTCAATCAAGAGCCTTGTATATACTTAGTCTCATGCCAGGTGCACACGATTTGGAGAACGGTACCTACACACCGCCAGAACAATAAACCTGTTATAATTAACATATGTCTAAGAAATCTAGCGCTAAGACAAAAAAGCTAGCTACTCAAACGATTGTTAACCGTCGAGCGCGATTTGATTATGAGCTTGGTGATGAAATCGTAGCGGGCCTAAGTTTAACCGGACTCGAAGTGCGAGCAGCCAGGGAAGGCCACGTCCAGCTCAAAGGCGCTTACGTCACTACTCGCGGCGGCGAGCTGTGGCTTAATAACGCCAGTTTTAGCTTGCGGCAGAACGAACGCGGCCAACCAAATGCGCGAACTGTCGACACCAGTGCACGCAAATTGCTAGCCAGCCGCCGCCAAATCGACCAATTAGCTGCTCGCAAAAAAGAAGGCTTTACTATCGTTCCAACCAAACTGCTTACTAGCGGACGCTATATCAAATTAGTCATTGCTCTAGGCAAGGGTAAAAAACGCTACGACAAACGCCAAGCTATCAAACAGCGCGATCTAGAACGCGAACACAGCCGCATTTTGCGCAAATTTTAGCTGCGCCGAATACACCGAGTCTCGCGCCCTGAACCGCCACTATTCTTCTTCAAGTACTTGATGTGACGAAATCAAACTTTCATACAGCTCAACCATCTTTTTAGCCATCGCCGTCGAATCAAACTTCTTGGCAACGCTCAACGCGCCGCGCGACAACTCCTCGATTTTCTCTGGGTGCGCGAACAAATCATTAAATACTTTTGCGAAATCTTCGCCCTCAATACCTTCAGTCAAGACAGCGTTGCGCTCAGTCAAAGCCTCGGTCATCCGTTCGTCGCAGTAAACAATCGGCAAACCGCTAGCCGCCGCCTCTAGAAAAGTCATTGGCTGGTTATCAAAATGATACGACGCCAGCGAGAACACGTCAGCTTGCTTGAGCATCGCCGCCACCTCGTCGCCCGAACGCATACCGGCGAAAATTACTCGATCACTAACATCCAGTTCTTCAACGCGCTGCCTAAGCTCCTCTTCATACGGGCCGCCGCCAACCAAGACCAGCTTGGCTTTTTTATCGCGGATATGCGGCATAGCCTCAATCAAAGTTCGCTGACGCTTCTCTGGGCTTAGCCGCGCCACCGAAATGATAAACTTTTCACCCGGACGCTTTTCAATCGGCGAATCAGCCGCCGACGCTTTCTTATAGCGTTTGGTGTCAATACCGTTTGGAAAAACGTAGCATGGCACCGTCAAGCCGCCATCTTCGATCAGCATACGCTCGAGGTGTTTCGACGGCGCAATACAAGCATCGCACTTATTAGCAAACGCCGCCATCAGCCGCCAGCCCTGGCGCGACATGATGTCTTTGATAGTACTTTTGCTCATTGAGCGCAGCTGCTCGCGAGAGGCTTTTGGCAAAATCGGCCTTGTTCGCAACACTACCGGAAACGCCGCTGTCGCCGCAATCAAGCCGGAAGTCACCATAAACGGATAATCATTAACTAATTCAACATAAAGTGTGTGAATGGTCGTCACATGCGGTATATTCTGCCGTTTAGCCACGCTGTGCGCCAGTACGCCCATATAAAATTGCATTTGGCTATGCACGATATCAAACTGGTATTCATCGAGTTTCCTGGCTAGGCCAGGGTAAATAACCGCCATTTCACGCTTATCAAAAACATAATTCTTGGCTGACGGCAAGCGAATGACATGATCATCGTGGTCTTCGTAGCCTTCGCATTTTGGTGCTACCACGAAAACCTCATGCCCAAGCGACTCCAAAGCCTGCTTATAATTCAAAGTCGATGTTGCCACGCCATGCACCGATGGCAGGTAATCGTCAATAAAAAAAGCGATTCTCATAACTAATTCCTATTATACCATGGCGCGCTAACTACGCTAAACGTCAGGATATGAGTCTACCGCTTCAAACTGCAAGATATGACCGGCAGCCGGATCAATTATAAACTTCGCTGTCGGCAGCAAATCCTTCATAATACCCTGCGTTTTTGGAGTAATAATATTGTCTTCGCCGCCAATTATAATAGTTACATCATAATCGCTAGGTACGCCCTCAATATAAGGATTTTTCTGATATAGCAGCGTCGTCAATGCATTAGATTTTTTAAGCGTCGTAGTGGACTTTTTGTATTTTTCAGACTCGCCAAGCCATTGCCAGGCATGCTGGCGCTTGGTCTTCAGAACGCATGCCATCCGAATCTTCTGTCCAAGCATACAGTTGTAAGCTTCCCAGGTAATCTTTTCGGGCAAATAGCTAGAAAGCACCTGCAAGGTATCAGCTAACCGCGATTGATCTGGCGTCGGGCAAGCCATAATGACTTTGGTATTTTTCGGGATTTTTTCGGTACGCAGCGCATGATAAACTATCGATGAAGAATACGAGTTGCTGACAATCAAATCCGGCGTCCGTCCGAGCCGCACCAAGTCTTCCGCAAGCCAATCAGCTAAATCATCGTAAGTGTTCAGCGGCGGTTGCACCGACCCGCCATGCCCTGGTAAATCTATCGCGTACACCGCATAGCCAAAATTAACGTACCGCTCGGCTAGCGGCACCATATCGATCTTGCCGCCAGTCACGCCGTGAAAAAGTATTACCGCTTTATCAGCGCTAGTATTACACTCAAACCAGCAAACTCCGCCAGCCGTCTTTTCTTGGCAGCCGAGTTTTTCGTAAATTTGTCGCAATGTTGGAATTTCAGGCATAGTAATAATTATACTACTTTATAGTCTCTTGCTATAATACATACATGAAGTCTCTTTCTATAGCGCTAATTATTGACGACAAGTTTCCGTCATCAAGCGGCGTCAGTCGGTCTGTCCAAACACAAATCGAGGAATTAACACGTCTGAGTCATAAGGTTACACTTCTAGCACCGTACGACAACCTAGAGGTACCAAGACAAGCAAAAACTATTCCCGTCAATTCTTTCCGCTTGCCAGGCTTGCCAATACATACGCGGATACTATACGCAACCAATCACACAGCAAAAGTTATCAGCCAGCAGCATCACTTCAATCTTGTTCACAGCCAAACAGACACTGGAGCCTTACTGCTAGCCGCCAAAATCGCTCGCCAGCAACATATCCCGCACATTCACACTTTTCATACCAATATCGCCGGATCGCACACAGTACCGATACCGACATTTTTCGCTAGCATTGGCTTTAGATTATACGCACTAAATGTAGCAGCAATCCATAAGCGGCGACCGCAAAAACACGCCAAATCTAAATCTACTGCGCTGCTAGCCGACGAAAGCCGTATTGGCCGCTTCGACTGGCGTACTCAGGCTATTATTGCTAGTGCTGTCGATGCGTCAACCACACCATCGCACTATATGACCAATTACATTCACGCGGCCGCTAGTGGGGAAGTATCGCTCAGCGCCATTATACCTACTGGCTATAACCGTATCTTTGAGGAGTACGCTCGTGTCGCGCAGCGGCAGCGCAGAAACAAGACCGTGCGCTTCATCAGCATTAGCCGCCTAGTCAAAGAAAAACACCTAGATTGCGTCATCAAAGCCTTCCAGCGTGCTGCCATACCGAATAGCGAACTGCTGGTTGTTGGCGATGGTGCAGAACGCAAGAATCTCATTCGCCTGGCTGCTGATACGCCCAATATTACTTTTGCCGGGCATGTTGGCGATCGCAAACAAATTGTTCAATTGCTTCGAGATTCCGATGTTTTCGTACTAGCATCTTACCGTTTTGATAACCAGCCAATCGTTATTCCTGAATCGTTAGTGATGGGATTACCGGTTCTATATTGCGACGATCGATTGGACGTTGGGCTCCATAACGGCACAAATAGCTTATTGGTACAACCAGATGAAGAGAGTTTGGCGCAAGGTATGAAAAAATTAGCCAGTTCCACTTACCGCAAGAAACTGTCTGCTGGCACCAAAAGCGTATTCAAAGAACTCTCTCCCGAAGCCACTGCTACTTCTTTCGTAAAACTCTACCAACAAGCTATAACCAAATATTCGCGGTGTAAATAATCTCTTGCATTTATTTATAGAGTTATCATTCTGAAAAACTCGACAAATTAATGCTTGCTAGTTAAAAGACGAGCATACAGTTCGCGGTATTGATCAACGGTGCGTTCATAAGTATGGTTATCAATAATCCACTGGCGAGCGTCCCGGCTCATCTGGCGCCGGCGCGGCTCATCATTCAGCAGTTCATCAATTTTATGCGCTAAATCGTTGACGTCTGGATAATGGAAGCTGACTCCATTCTTGCCGCCGTCCAATAGCTCGGGCAGAGCAACCTGATCAGACACCACCACTGGCGTACCGCAAGCCAGCGCTTCTAGCGCCGCAATACATTGCAGCTCAGCAGGACTAGCCATAGCGAGTATATCTGCTCGCCGCAATAAAGCGCGCTTTTCCTCGTCGCTAACAAAACCGGTAAAAATACAGCGATCACCCAGGCTAGCTGCTTGACCTCGCAGTTGCTTTTCTATTAAACCTTTACCAATGATTACCAACTGCGCATCAGTTTTCAAGCGTTCCATCGCGGCAATCAGCAAGTCAATCCGCTTCTCGCCGTCAAGCCGCCCAACATAGGCCACCACCGGCCGCAACGCATCAATCGCAAAACGCTGCAAGAGTTTCTCGTCAGCCTTACCTGGTGTATAGAATACCGCATTGACACCGTTAGAAACTGCTTTCGTTGGTATATGAATCGCTGGCGTAGTCGCTAATGCCGCGCGCGTCGGCGCCGTCATATAGGCGGTTTGATTAACCAGCTTGCACATTTTGCCCTCGACTATCCGGACAAACCAGCGGGCAATAGTTTTGTTTTTGGCATTCATCACGAGATTCAGCGCCATGGTGTGATTAGTCGTGACGATCGGAATCTGCCGCCGCCTAGCCTGGCGAATGACCGCCTGGTGCAGCCACGAAATCGGCGTCATCAGATGAATAATGTCGGGCTGGTTCTGTCGAAAGTATCGCCGCACGAACCTTTTCGGCAAGAATGCCACCCGGTTGTTGTCGCGATTAGCAATCCATTTTACCGCTGGCAACCGCAACACTTTCGCGCCATTTATTTCATCTACCTCTGTGAAATGGCTAAATAAACCGTCCGGCGAACCAGTCAGCACCGTCACCTCATCGCCAGCTGCCTTCAAGCCAGCAATCAGCGTATCCAGCGCTGTCTGCACACCGCCGACACCAGGCCGATATACTTCGCTTACTATCAGGACCTTCATACTTATAAATATTAGCACATCCGCCGACTGGCTGCATCTTTCCAGAGTTAATACTTCACAAAATGAGTGAGCGGTGCTAGCAATGAGACAAAATATCTCGCCGCTAGCACAGCGACAATTTTACGTTATAATAGCTATATGAAGCTATTCTCTTGGAACGTCAATGGCATCCGCGCTGTCATCAACAAGGGCGAGTTTGTCCGCTTCCTGCAAACCTACGATCCAGACATTGTATGCTTACAGGAAACCAAGGCCGCTCGCGACCAGGTAGAGATTGATCTGCCAGAATATCACGAGCATTTCTATTCAGCCGCCAAAAAAGGCTATTCCGGCACGGCGATTTTCTCGAAAATCCGGCCGCTGCATTGGCGCGACGGATTGCCGCCGGATATCATTGAGCGGTTCAATTTGACCGGCGATCAGTATGGCAATCCGGCGGACGAGGGGCGTATCATCACTGCCGAATTCGACGATTTTTGGGTGGTGACGTGTTATACGCCAAATTCGAAAGGGGATTTGAGCCGGCTGAGTCTGCGCCATGATCAATGGGATCCAGCGGTGCTAGCCTATCTGGAGGAATTGGAGCTAGTCAAGCCAGTCCTATACTGCGGCGATATGAACGTGGCGCATCAAGAAATTGACCTCGCAAATCCTAAGTCTAATGTCGGCAAGCATGGCTTCACCGATGAGGAGCGGGAAGGCTTCCAGAACTACCTAGACGCCGGGTTTGTCGACACCTTCCGGGCGGCTTTCCCTGAAAAGACCGAGGCTTACACCTGGTGGACGCACTGGGCCAACGCCCGGGCGCGCAACGTCGGCTGGCGGATTGACTATTGGCTGGCGTCGCGCGAAATCGCTAAGCGTGTCAAAAATCCGCAAATCCACACCGAACAAATGGGCAGCGACCACTGCCCGGTGAGTATTGAAATAATATAAATAGTAAGGTAGTCTTATGCCTCCAGAAAACAACTCGCAGCAACCACTTCAACAAACGCAATATCCGCAGCAACCGCAATATCAACAATACCCGCAGCAGTATCCACCGCAAAACCAACCTCAATACGCTTCACCACAGCCGCAATATCAGCAGTATTCTTCACAGAAACCAAACAAAATACTCCTGACGATTGCTTTGATCGTTTCGCCACTCGCAATACTATTCGTAATACTAATATCTATTGGCGTCATTTACGGGCTATCCGAAACATTTTCGCAAAATCCAGTAAGCTCTTTCGGACAGCTGAATGATTGCGCCGAACAAATACGCCAAATACCGGGCGTAGAGAAAGTCGACCTCAAATTATCAGACATCGTAGAGGACTTTTTTGGCAACAAAAAAGGTACTTACAAAATAACGCTTCAGCCGGATTACCCTAAAGATCAAACTGTCATCGCAGTGAAGAGAATCGCTGACGTCATCTCTCCAATCCGAGAATGGCCGCAACAAAACTTCATTGCAATAACTCAGAAGCAGGGCAGCGGCACAATCAATGCCAACTCAGAAGCTAACGTGTTTTACAAAATTCCCGAAAAACTTCCCGCGCTATTCGACAAACTTAAAGAATCTAATTTCAAAGCCAAGATTTCAGCTAGAGTGCTAGAGAAATCAGAGAAAAACAAAACAACAAACGGACAGCATACTCAATATTATTACTACCTTGACTGCGAAATTGAAATGAATGCCGCCAATCTTAACGAAATCAAATCATCGTTACCAAGCAACACGTCTATCGGCTCGTACGACAAACTTGTCTATATTTGGAATATAACCAGAAGCGGCGGAGATACAACTAAAGTCTATGCCGATGGCAGAATATTCGCCAATAACCGCTACTTGATGGAAAACATCGACATATTCGAACCTATCTTATTCGAGATTGGAGAATTAGGGTTCGGCATTGATAAAGAATCAGACGAAATCCTAGGCGAAGTTAAATTCAACAACTTGTTCAGCAGATTCGAGACGTCGCACATCGATATTTTCGCTCAAGCCGTTAAACTAATAGCCGCAAAGAATAATCAAGGCGCATTTAGAATCGATCAAGATAAAGTCCGCGGCTATCCAGAGGGGCGCGTTACGCTGCCAGATATCGCTATCAAAAACGGCATTGCAACTGTAAAAGAATACGATTTCGAGCCAAGAGATAGGTATATTATCGAAAAAATCGTCCGGCAAGCAAATGCAACTGACTCGCCAGCTTGATCAAATCCGGTCTTTGGCAAAACGTTTTTCTTCGATCACTACCGTTAACTCGTACAGCCGCTGCACGCCGTTCTCTAGTTGGTAATAATGTCGAATGTACGCCAATTCTAGCACAAACAAAATTAGCGACAATAATCCCAGCAAACAGTTCATCGCCAGCCCCATTGCCGCGGTTGCCAAAAATGCCGCCAGAGACGCTAAAAACAGCCCAGCAAAGAAAAATGTCACCAACAGATGAATCAGCCGCTCGTGCTGAAATTCTTGCACGCGCGTGCGGTGATAGTGCGCCAATTCCGCCAGATCAGTTTTCGACTTGGCCGCCGCTAGGCGCTGAGATATAGTTTGATAATGCTCGGCTATGTGTTTTTCCATAGCCTAAATTGTACGCTAGCCCGGCGGCTGCGGCAAGCGCTTGAGCTGGTATGTCCACACTTTTCGCGCTACAATACATTCATGGAATTAGCATATTGGCAGCGCCAAACGCCCGAGCAGCCGCTCTTTCCCGATATCGAGTGGAATAAGCCCGAACAGCGCTCGCGCGCAGGAAAACTCGGCATCATTGGCGGCAACAAACTTGGCTTTGCTGGTGTCGCCGAAGCTTACTCGACAGCGCTGGCTAGCGGAGTAGGGGAAGCTCGCGCCTTGCTGCCAGATGTCCTCAAAAACACCTTGCCGCGCACCATGGCTGGCGTCACTTACGCACCTAGCAATCCCAGCGGCGGTTTAGCTCAAGAGTCTATTAGTGAGCTACGAGCGCTTAGCGCGTGGAGCGACGGCTTGCTACTAATAGGCGATGCTGGGCGCAACAGCCAAACAGCGATTGTCTACAGCCAGCTGCTGCGCGACTATCAAGGCCCAGCAGTTATCACCCGCGACGCCGTAGATCTAGTACGCAACGACTCCGCTACACTAGCAGCACGCCCAAACACCGTGTTAATTTTGAGTTTCGCGCAGCTGCAAAAACTTTTTCGCACGCTTTATTATCCCAAAATTTTGACTTTCAGTATGCAGTTGCTGCAGTTAGTCGAAGCTTTGCACAAATTCACCGTGACATACCCAATTACCATTACCACCTTGCACCAAGACACACTCGTTACTGCTCACGGCGGGGAGGTCACCACCATGCCATGGAACGATCCGATGCGCATCTGGCGCGGCACGGTAGCGGCGCGTGCTAGCGTCTATTATATTTGGAATCCGTCGCGGCCGCTTGAGGCCATCACCGCCAGTCTTCTCTCTAAATAATCTAGCAAAGCAAATCCGCCCTGATATCTCAGAGCGGATTATTTCTAGCTGGGGGGATTAGCTAGAGGCGTTTGCGGCTAGCGATGTAAGCGCTGGCTGCTGCGGTTAGACCGCCGAGGCCGACCACCGAGGCGACTACTTCGCCGGTACCAGTCTTTGGCAATTCAACTGGATTTGATGGGGTTGGCGTTTTTGGAGTTTCCGGTGGAGTCGCTGGAGTTTCCTCGCACTTGCTCATGTCAGTGGTGTACTGGCTGTCGCTTGACTCTTTGCGGGTAACTTCGACGATTTTCTTGTCAGCGATGCGGCAAACTTTCACCTTGTCGCAGTCTGCTTCATTCTTGGAATGCTTCTTGCTGTCAAACTCGGTCTCTTTGATGGTGATGATGTTACCAGTCTCGAGTTCGCAAACCTTTACCTTATTACAGTCAGCGAAATTCTTAGAGTGCTTCTTGCTGTCAAATTCTTTCTCTTTGATAGTAATGATAGTATCGGTTGAAAGGTCGCAGACTTGGATTTCCTTACAGTCGTTAATGTCTTTCGAGTGCTTCTTACTGTTGAACTCTTTTTCCTTGATAGTTACGATTTGCTTGCTAGTCAGGTCGCAGACCTTGATTTCTTTACAATCGTTGATATCTTTGGAATGTTTGCTGCTGTTGAACTCATTCTCTTTGATGGTGATAATTTTCTTGCTGGTAAGATCACAGACTTGGATATCTTTCGGTTTCCAGGTTGCATCACCCCAGACTGGGTTACCGCAATCCTTGATAATGGCTGCGATAAACTTGCCGTTTTCATCAAACCAGACGAAAGCGTCAAACTGATTGTAGACAAAGCTGTTCTGAGTCGTAAACTTGTAGAACGAATGTCCGCCAACCGTCTCGCGGCCGTATGACGAGCCTGGGTAGCGCGTATTACGCTGAACGGTCTTGGCGTTAGTTGCTACGACTTGGCCGTCGACAACGATCCGGCCGTCCTTGTAAACGGTACCGTTCTTCATGCCTTTGCCTTCAATCATGGCATCATTTATGTTGTTCCACTGATACAGCGCTTTGATGTCGTTGCGTCCGTAGTAAACATTTTTAAGGTCTTGATGACTTGGCGTACCGCAAGTAATCACGTTAATCCATCCGTCACAGACAGATGCTTCTGATGGCTTGGCCAACCAGATTCCACCAGCGATAGCAGCTATAACCGCGCCGACAATCGCCAGATTCTTAATTGATAGTTTCATTGATTTCCTCCCTGCGTGTATTATCCCACGCTTATGATGCCATTGTAGCATAAACTTTTAATTATGTCAACACTTTTGCATAATATTGTTACTTATGCTTTACGCCGCTACCATAACAGGGGTAAGCGCATCAAAAAAAGACGCCCACATACGTCTATCTATGGTACCGCGGGCCGGACTTGAACCGGCACGAGCTAATGCTCAAGAGATTTTGAGTCTCTCATGTCTACCAATTCCATCACCGCGGCAGAAAAGGTACATTTTCATTGTAACAGACCAGCGCTAACTAGTAAATAACCGCTAATTACGCTATAATTAGCATAGAAAGTATGAAGCCAGACGATCGTTCATCACTAACCGTTCCGCCCAGAGACGGAGCGCCTCATCACAGCGCGCTAACCGACCAGCACCGGTCGGCAGCGGCTGATATTGTCCGCCAACAGATCAGTTCGATTATTCAAAACGATCCGCATGCTACTGCTGCAGCTGGCCAGCAGCCAAATTCTAACGCAAAAAAGCCGCCTAAACAGGCCGAGGAGCTCCAAAAAAACTCGCACTCGTCGCAAACAAACACCTATCCGCAGCCATATGGCACCGTCGCCGATAGTGCACAGTCCAGCAACGTTACGGCCGGCCCCGGCGCCGTCGACCCAGACAAAAACCCGTATACCCGCACCATGAACCAGAGCTCCACGCCTGCTGCGCATGATGCTTCTTGGCAAAAATACCACACCGCCTGGCAAACATATTATCAGCAGTATTACGAGCGCTACTACGTCTCGCAGATTGACGCCACTCGCAAGTCGCTCAAAAAGCAAGCTGCTCAGCAAGCGCAAAAAAACCAAAACTCAACACCAAACAATGGTACTGTATCGCAAGAGGAAGCCGTCAACGACTTGCGCAGTTCCATTCGCCGCAAAATCAACGACAAAGCCAAGAAGGTCCGCGGCAGCCGCCATTTTATGCCGATTATGGCAGCTTGCGCGGTGATGATTGTTTTTCTATTTTTGCAGTATAACCGCGTTCTGTTCGCCTACGTCGAGGCGTATGTCTCGCCAGGCGCCACCGACCCCGAATCAATTATCGTCTCGCCAAACACCACCAAAGTCGCTACCAACGAGTCGCGGCTGCTTATCCCGAAGATTGCCGTTGATGTGCCAATCGTTTGGGACGCTAATGCCGCCGACACCAACTCTCTTAATCAAGCTATGGACAAAGGCATCGTCTGGTTCAATATCCAAGGCGCCAATGCCAAGCCCGGCGAAAAGGGTAATTTCGTTGTTTCCGGTCATTCCTCCAACGACTGGACCGACAGCGGCAATTATAAATTTATTTTTGCTCGGCTAGAGAAGATGGCCGCCGGCGATGTAGTTTACGCCAACTACAACGGCACGCGCTATACCTACAAAATTACCGGCACCAAGGTAGTTAAGCCGACCGACGTCGCGTCGCTGCAAATCGGCAACGATAAGCCGTACATCACGCTAATCACTTGTACGCCGCTGGGCACAGCGCAGAACCGCTTGCTAGTTTTTGGCGAGCAAATCAGCCCGAATCCGAACGAGGCCAAAACCGCCGAGCAAAATAGCAATACCGCCACCTCGACCAAGAAAATGCCAGCCAACTCGCCGACATTCTTGCAACGAATATTTGGCATCGGTAATTAACGAACTTAGCTTAATCGTACATTTTGATATAGGAAGCAGTGATTTTACCAGAGCTATGCTTGCGGAAATAATACAGAAAGCGGTTATTCGACGATTGCATTGCTGCCGAGCCAACTGCATCGGTCGCCATAGTGTGCATATTAGTACCGTCATAATCGCCGAACTCAAAGGTGCCACCAGACACCCGCATAATATGCGAATTATCCAGCCAAGCGATTTCACTCGTAGCGGTAGTCTTCATCGAGACGTTAGCAATCGACCGCAGCTCTAAATTATAAGTCACCAAGCTAACCCCAGCCTGCGCATAAACATACAGATGCTCGTTGGGCGAGAAGCCCGCATACGAAACGTCAGTGGCTAACGGCAGAGTCGCTAGCAACTCTTGCTGCAGTTCGTCTGTCGAATCGCTTGCTGGCAATTTTACCTTCTTGACAGCAACCATTTTGCCGTGAGTAATGAGCGCAAAATTATCATAATAATACTCCTCAATCGCTAGATTAAGACTGCGCCCAGCCATATCCTTGAAAGTTTGCAAGGCTCGCGGTTTCGAAGCGCCTTTCGACAAATAACCAATCGTCCGCTCGCCGCTATTATTCGGCTTGGTGGTATAGCTAATCCAACCGTTTCTAGAAACATAAAAATCACTAGCATCGCTAATTAGCGGACCCGACAACGTTTTATCCGACAGTCTAATCCGGCGAACATCGCTATCGGCCGTTAACACATACACATTCTGCGAGTCGCTTTTATCGAAAGCTAATTTGCTGATTTGCACGCCGATATCGCGAGTGATGTTTTGCGCCTTGCCATCGAGGTCAACGATAAGATATTCTTTTGAATCATCAAAAGAATGGCTGATTAACACTCGTTTGCTATCCTTGCTCCACGATTCAATTGCAAAACTGTGATTAGCGCCGTCGGCCGTGTAACTATCAGCAGGTAGAACACGCTGCTTATGTTCGATCCGGTCGTTATCAACTTTGAGAAAATCAACTGCTGGCTGCTGCTTATTTTGGATAACCGCAAAGCGCGATTTATCAGGCGCTGCCGCTGCGCTGTCGAGGCTAGCGAGTTCCATCGCGTCTTTAGTCTCAATGCTCGTCGGTACTAGCTTGACGTAATTTAACCAAAGGATTGAGCCAGCCTTGACGTTAACTTGTTTTTGCCAGGGCACAAAGCCGTCTTTCGATACCGTCACCGTGTGCTGCCCGGCAGTAGCTACAATACGCGTCGCCGTCCGGTTGGCAAGGGTGGCAGCATCTATCTGAATCGTTGCGCCATCAGGCCGCGAATCAAACTGCATCATGCCGCCTTGTCTAACCGTGCCTCGATCGAAGTCTAAACGATAGCCTTGTACTAGCATCAAACAAACCACTGCCAACGCTAGAACTGCCAGGGTCATCACAGCATAAGTAAAGGTTAGCTTAATACGCTGCTTGCACCGATTTTTTTGCTGATTCATAGTACGTATTATACCACTTGCTATTGCGTGTAATAGCAAATTAGGCTATGATAATAGTTAAGCACGAGTAGTATCGCAAACATAGGTAAGGGAAATGACAAACAACAACATAACCATCAAGGGTAATGTCTACGACGCCGAAACTGGCAATATTCTCGATGCCCAGCGATCGGCACGCACGCCAGCAGCCGCGGCTAGCAATTTTCATAGCGGTACCCAAAAATCCCACACCCTGCAGCGCAAATATATCAAGAAACAACCGCGCACCATTGATTCAGTAGCGCCAGTGCGAGCCGCCACCCCGGCGGGTATTAAAGAAAAATCTGCCGCTCGCAGTTCGCAGCGCTTAGCGGCCGAGCGCAGTACGCCGCCGCAAATCATTCGCCGCAGCAAGAGAACTCGCCGCGTCCAAGATATTCGCCGATCGTCTAATATTGCGCATTTTGCCAAAGCTACAACTGCTACCAAGCCGCCTGTTAAGCGTCCAACCACCCCGGAGACCCCAGACATAGCGCCTACCGCCAATCAGCTTGAACAGACTGCTCGCCAGCGGCAAGCAATCATCAAGCAGCAGCAAACGCGCAGCGTCTTACCATCACAAGTTATCAAGCAGCAAGCCATTCAGGAAGCTACCGACAAGATGTTGACGCGCCAACAGCGCAAAGAAGTCAAGCCAGCAAAGAATACTTCGCTTTGGCGCCGCCTGGTTAGCGTTGGCAGCACAGCTATAGCTGTCCTACTGCTAGGCGCCTACTTCACATATATCAATATGCCCGCTTTGAGCACCCGTATAGCCGCCTCGCAGGCTGGTATTAACGCTTCTTATCCGAATTACCAGCCGTCTGGCTATAGCCTCAACGGTCCAGTTGCTTACCAGCAGGGCAGCGTAATCATGAAGTTTGCCGCTAACGGCAGCAACGAGAATTTCACCTTAGCGCAAACTCGCTCCGAGTGGGATTCATCAGCCGTGCTCGAAAATTACATCAAGCCGAAATCCCGCGACAAATACACCACGACCGCTGCCAATGGCCTAACCATCTATTCCTACGGTACTCATGCCGCTTGGGTTAATGCTGGTATTCTTTACACCGTCGACGGTAACGCCGAGCTAGCACCAGAACAGATCCAAAAGATAGCCGCCAGTTTGTAATTTATGCATATTTGTGGTATAATATAAAGATAGGCCTTGTTCTTGGCGATATGGGGATAACTCTTAACTTTTGCACCTGCCGGGTGCTTTTTGCTATAATTAGGCCATGGGCGACGACAAAAATTACACCAACGTCATTCTTGAAGAAATCCGTTCGCAGATGCGCGCGGTGCTAGAAATTGTGCCAGATAATCAACGCAAACTTGGTAATATGCCAACTCGCGAGGAATTCGACGACCTCAAGGCTGACGTCAATACTATCAAACTAGCTGTCGTTGATAACGACAAAACTACTCAGCACGAGCTAGAATTACTTGACTGGCGCGTCACCGAATTAGAAGAGAGTGCCTCATGATTACGCGTACTCGCTTCGCGCCTAGCCCAACTGGCTATATGCACGTCGGCGGTATGCGTACCGCGCTGTTTGCTTGGCTCATCGCTCGGCAGTCAAATGGAAAATTCATCCTGCGCATAGAAGATACCGACCAAAAAAGGGAAGTATCTGGCAGCGTAGAGCATATTTATAAATGCCTAAGGTGGCTCGACCTTATACCAGACGAAGGTCCTAGTAATTTTGGCGGTGAATTTGGGCCGTACAAGCAGTCAGAACGACTTGACATTTACCAGAAATATGCGCAAAAACTCATTGACGCTGGCCGCGCTTATGCCGATCCGTATACGCCGGAGCAGCTAGATGCTTTTCGCGAAGAAGCCAAAGCCCATAAAAAGCCTTTTTTGTACCGTGATTACCGCCCGGAAAACCCGCCGATCTGGGATGGCAGCCAGCCGCTGCGCTTTCGTTCAGAGCCGAAAGCTTACACCTGGCACGACGAAGTTATGGGCGAAATGCACGCCGGCCCAGAGGTAATTGACGATTTTATATTAGTCAAATCCGACAGCTTTCCGACGTACAACTTTGCGCACATCGTCGATGACGCCGAAATGGAAATCACCCACATTATCCGCGGGCAAGAGTTCCTTGCCAGCACGCCCAAATACCTTAATCTCTACGATGCGCTGGATATAACTTGGCCGATATTCGCCTCGGTACCGCCGATCATGAACGAGCAGGGCAATAAGAAATTATCCAAACGCGACGGCGCCAAAGATATCCTAGCCTATAGAGAGGAGGGTTATCTGCCAGACGCCATGCTCAATTTCCTCGCCAGCCTAGGATGGAACGACGGCACCGAACAGGAGGTTTTCACCAGAGACGAATTGATCGAAAAGTTCAGCCTGAAACGCGTCCAAAAATCAGGCGCGCGGTTTGACGAAAAACGCTTGTTATGGCTTAATGGCGCTCATGTACGCAATATTCCTGTCGATAAGCTTTACGAGTACGTGTCGCCACAGGACGATAACTCGCAAAAAGACGGGGGACAAACTGGTTTCTGGCCGGAATCTGCCTACGCTCCAAATATAACTAAGGAATACCGCATGAAAGTGCTGGCTTTAGCACAAGACCGCCTGAAAATGTTTGAAGATTTACGCGGATTTGGCTACTTTTTCGCGGAGCCTGAAATTAATATGGAACTTATTGATGGCAATAAGCAGCTAAAGAAGTTGTCTGACAGCGAGCGTCGCGAACTTTTAGAAACCGCCCGCGCTGAGCTCGCCAACCTCGCCGACTGGACGCCAGAGTCAATCCAAAACTACCTAAACAAACTGCTGGAGACCACCGGCCAAAAACCTGGCATTCTCTTCAGCCTGATCCGCATTGCCATCACCTGGGCGCCGTTCAGCCCGCAACTGAACGATACGCTGGCATTGATTGGACGTGAGCGCACGCTAAAACGCTTTCAGAAATATCTAGATATAAAAGATTAGCTGCAGTAGATTAACGACAGCAGATTTTAATCATACAAAACACCCATCAATTGATAAGTTACTCGTTTATTTCTAAGATCGTTGCTGTAAGTTACGTCTTTCTGCAGCTCGCCAGATTCGATAATATCACACACCAAGACTTACCTAATCAAGATTTTTCCCGTTTGATTTGATAAATTCTCTGCGTTCGCGCGGGGTCATGCCACCCAAAACACCATCGCTTTCATTGTTTAATCCTTTTTCTAACGCGTCTTCTAAACACTTACGTAGAACTGGGCATCTGCGACAAATCTCTTTAGCGCGTTCGGCGCGCTCTTTCCGAATTTTGCCGCTCTCTGGAGGCAAAAACAATTCAATGTCACCAGAGCCGCACGCCGCTTTTCCTTGCCATCCGCCACCTAAGCTCGGATCCGCAGTAGCTCTAGCACTATTCTGTAGATTTATTTCGTGTATTGCTGCACCTCTGAACAAACCCATGACGCAATAATAGCATACGCAGCACATCGTGCAAACCATAACCAATTCACACCAATTATGCTATAATTTTACCGAGATGCAAAAGCAAAAAATACGCAGACGAAACAGACAACCAAGCCCGCTCGTGGCGCAACACTACGCGGTTGATAGCAAGCAGTCACGCCTGCAACGACTGCGCGATTTCATTAATCGTCATCGTATTGCAACAATGTGCATTTGCGGTGTAATCCTGATTGCTATCGGCGGGGCGGTGGCTTTCGTATTGACATATCGCGCACCAGTTGCCGACACTGCGTATCATGCTCCTGCCAAAAAAGCGCCTAAACCTGCCGAAAAATACTATTCCCACCTCAATGGCATTGAAGTTGCCTCTAAGGCCGACCTATCCAAACCAGTCACTGCCATCATGATCGAAAATTCGCCTGATGCCCGGCCGCATTCCGGACTCAAGCAGGCCGAAGTCGTCTACGAAGCCATCGCCGAAGGCGGCATTACGCGTTTTCTGACGATATTTCAGCAGCACAAACCGCAGCTCATCGGCCCGGTCCGCAGCCTGCGTATGTACTACGTCGATTGGCTAGCACCATACCAGGCTAGCGTCGCCCATGTCGGCGGCAGCCACGCTTCACTGCAAGAGATTCGCAACGGTAAGTATCGCGACATCGATCAGTTCTTCAACGGCAGTTCGTACTGGCGCGCTAATGATCGGCGGCCGCCGCATAATGTCTATACCAGCTTCGAGAAGTTAGACGCGCTCAACGCTGGTAAAGGCTATAAATCATCACAATTTACCAGTTTCGCTCGCGCTGACGGCAAGGCCAGCGACAAACCAAACGCCGTCAATATCGACATCAATTTCTCTAGCAGTTGGTATAATACGCACTATGATTATGACAAGGCTAGCAACACCTATCTACGCAGTATCGGCGGACAGGCCAGCAACGACCGCGAAGAGGGTAGGCTAGCGCCGAGCGTCGTCATCGCGTTGCATGTCAACGAGACTACAGTCATGGAAGACGGCTGGCGGCAAAGCATCGTTACTACTGGAACTGGTACTGCAACAGTGTTTCAGAACGGTACGGCCGCTGAATACACTTGGCGCAAGAATGACCGCTTTAGCCCACTCGAGCTCATTGACGCCGCTGGCAAACCAGTCGCGCTAAATCGCGGACAAACTTGGATTGCCGCTGTACCAAACAGTGGCGGAGGAGGTATTTCGTGGCAGTAAGCGACGCCAAGCCAGTAGTCAAACGCACGCCAGAAATGCGTGATTTTTGGCGCATTCATCGCAACAAGGTTGCAATAATATCTGTTCTCGTTCAATTATTGGTCGCTTTATCAGTTATTACAATAATGATCATCTTGCAAGTTCGCCTGGATGTCTTTCTTATTGCAACAATTGTCATTTCGCTACTAATCATTTCTACTGCAACAAATTTCGCAGTTTTGTCTTTTGCGATGATTCCGCTGCGCGACCTCTCGACCGCGCTAGTTAATGCTGCCGGACAAAAAATTGACCAAAAGTTACCAAACCCTAGCAATAAAGAGTACAAGGCTACCGGTTTTAGCGATATGCTACTATCTATCTACAAAGAACATGTCGAAACCAGTCCAGACAAAACTAGCACAACTGACGAACTAGCCAGCGCCCTCAATCTGACAAGTACTGGCATAATTATCCTTGACAAGAACAATGGCGTAATTTTCGCTAACCGCGCCGCGCCAATCTCGCTCGACACCAAAGGCGCTTATCATTTTGACTTGCTATTTGACGACGGCACTGACCTTATTGAATGGCTCAACCAACAGCGTACCGACAATGTTCGCGCCCGCAAAATTTGGCTGCGAGTTCCCAACAAAGTCATTGGGCAAGAAGGACGCCGCATTTTCAATATCACTGTCGATTTTGAACAAGGTAATACTGCAGACGCCATCATTACCGCCTACGACGAGACTGAAATCTACCAGCCAGAGGACGACGACCTTGACTTCATCTCGTTCGCAGCTCATGAGTTGCGCGGGCCAATCACTGTTATCCGCGGTTACCTCGATGTGCTAGCGCTCGAACTCGATAGTAAACTCGAGCCCGATCAAAAAGAGCTCTTCCAACGACTAATCGTTAGCGGCAATCGCTTATCTGGTTACATCAACAATATCCTCAATACCAGCCGTTATGACCGCCGCCACCTCAAACTCCAACTACACGAAGATTCATTGGCGACAATATACGAGACTATCCGCGACGATATGGAGTTACGCGCCCGCTCGCAGCATCGTTCACTGTCCGTTGATATTCCGAGCGATTTGCCAACCGTTGCCGCCGACCGCTCTAGCATTTCCGAAGTGCTATCCAACCTTATCGACAATGCTATCAAATACTCCGACGAGGGCGGCGCTGTGCGCGTCACTGCTAGAGCCAAAGACAAGCATGTTGAAGTTTCGGTCGCCGACAATGGCATCGGCATTCCAGCCAGCGTCATCAACAATCTCTTCCACAAATTCTACCGCAGCCACCGCAGCCGCGAGACGGTCGCTGGCACTGGCATCGGCTTATATCTCAGCAAAGCTATCATCGAAAGTCACGGCGGCACTATCGGCGTATCAAGCATTGAAGGGCAAGGAGCAACTTTTACCTTCACTCTACCAATCTACGCCGCCGTTTCTGACAAGCTGCATGACGCCGACAATTCCAACACCGAAATCATCTCGGCAGGCAACAGCTGGATTAAAAATCACACTAAATATACAGGATAATTAGGAGAATATCATGGCAATTTCCACAATCTTAGTCATCGAAGACGACCGTTTCATCGGCGAGATGTATGTTCGCAGCCTCAAAATGGCTGGCTACAACGTCGAGTGGGCGGTGGACGGCCACGATGGCTTGGTTATGGCTACCAATCAACATTACGATTTAATTTTGCTTGATATCATGCTGCCAGAGATGCGCGGCACCGAAATCATGACCGCCATCCGCAAATTCGAAGAAAACAGCGCCGAGAAGTCGCGTATCGTCGTCATGACAAATTTCGATCAAGACGAGAAAAGCCGCGCCGCTTTAGAGAACGACGCCGACGCCTACCTGATTAAGGCTGAAATTACGCCGCGCCGCCTAATCGAAATCATTCAGCAGCTTGATAGCTAGACAATACCCAGCTCTGCTGCTATAATATCCAGCAGTCTGGCTCTATCGTCTAGCGGTTAGGACACCGGGTTCTCATCCCGGCAACCCGGGTTCGATTCCCGGTAGAGTCACCATAAAGGGATTTACATTCCGTTCGGATCCAAAACAGCTCGTTTACCTCTGGTGGCGGGCTATTTTTGTGGGTTCCAAAGTTTATTTCATCGTAAGTTGGAATTTTATTTAAGATGGCGACGAAAAAGGCAGCTTTTTACTATATAAACATTTTATCGTTCTCGGTCTTTTCCATCTTATAACAAACAATGCCGCTATACTCGTTGCCAGACAGGAACGGATAAAATGATTCGCCGCCTTTTTCTGCTAGCACAAAATCTCTAAGAGTTGGATCATGTTCGCCATACAATTTGCCATAGACATTGTAAAACTCAACATTTTTATCGCCACGAACTTCCTGACCGCTCCGATTCACCTCTATAAATCGACGCACCGCAGTGTATGTTAGATCAAATGCCCTTTTAGTACCTTTCGGCCCGCATTCAAATTCTATAGCCGGCACAGGCATGTGCTGAGCTAACGGTCCGGCAATTTTTGAATTTTCCGAATACCACACAACATTACGGTTCAATCCCGCCGATTTTGCTAATCTAATATTTTCTTCTGTAGGGTAAGGTATGATCGTAACGATGCCGCTGTCTGTTTTTGTCCCGTGAAGATCAATGACAACATCGAAATTTTTGCCGTATTCAATTAGCTCTGCCGCGCGACGAACTTCATATACGGGGCTATTAATATCGCCTGGGGCACTGCGATTAAGATCTTGTTCGGTAAAACGCGTATTAGCTTCAAAAGCTTTTTCGTTTCCTATAATCCAATTATAGCCGTATTTTTCCTTAGGTAATTCTTTCTCAAGTTGCCGCATCACCTTAACGCTATCTCGTTCATTACCATGAGTAGCAGCGATAAATAGAGTCTTACGCATATCGCCTCCTGTACTCAGCAGCTGCCGCAAAGGCTTTTTTGACCGCTTCTTCTGGCGACGCTGCACCAATCGTCAATATTCGATTACGAGTGTCGAGGTATTCATCAGCGAGTTTATCAGCCCAGCCCCCGTAACCAGTTAGCGCTACCATCGGGATATCGGCTTGGTAGGCGATAGCTAATTCGGTGAGCGTCCCCGAGCCGCCGCTTATCGCGATCACCGCATCGCAACCAGTTACTAGTACGGTTTCTCGACCGCCGCCGCGTTCCAGTCCGCAGGGGATGATAATGCCAGCATCTTTCTCCCAAACGTCTTTTCCTTTGCCATATGTGATGCCAACCGTTAATCCGTCAGCATCTTTTGCACCGCGACATGCCGCCGTTGACAGGGAATCGCTATCTTTTTCGGCTCCAAAAAACAAGATCCCGTCTTCTTCGGCTATTAACCTGCCGACTTCGTACGCTGCTCTTTCAACTTCTTTGCTATATTTTAGATCGGCCGCCGAACCCATTACACCGATTTGAAATTTTCTTGCCATATTTTCTTATCTCCTTTACTTTATTAACTTATTATCGTTATCGTGACGTTCTTGAAGGCACCGCTCTATATCGGTAATCTTAATATCTTTGGCAACCAACAAAACTAGGAGGTGATAAACCAAATCTGCGACCTCGCCAATAAATTCATCGTTCTCATCATTCTTTGCAGCAATCACAACTTCAACTGATTCTTCGCCAACTTTTTGGATAACTCTATCTAGACCTCTGTCGAGTAATTGTTTTGTGTAGGACGTGCTTTCATCGCTATTGCGTCTGCTCTCTATGATTTCGTATAATTCTCTAATTGTCATACATCCTCCTTATGCTATGATTTTTTCAATCGGTGACACGAGAATCCCGCGCGCGCCAAGATTTTTCAATTTGTTAGCTACCTTCCAAAACTCATCTTCATCCATGACGGCGTGTACAGCTAGCCAACCAGGCTTCGTTAATTCCACTACAGTTGGAGCATCAAGTCCAGGAGCAATATTTTTAATTTTATCGATATTTTCTTTTGGCGCGTTCATCATAATATATTTCAAATTCTTTGCAGCAAGCGCCGACTCAAGACGTACTAGCATCTGAGTAATTAGATCTTCCTTGTCTTTTGAAAGCGTCTTTTCGTTTCTAATAAGAACGGCTTCGGTTTCTAGAATTGTTTCTATAGGGCGTAGGTCATTTAATAAAAGAGTGCTACCGCTAGCCATTATGTCAACAATCGCATCTGCCACTCCAAGCGCAGGTGCAATTTCAACCGATCCAGCAATCACAGTAGTTTCAATGTCAATACCGCGTTTCACAAAATATTTTCTAGTCGTGTTTGGGAAAGTCGTAGCAATTATTTTTCCTTGCAAATCTTTAATCGTAGTAATATTTGATTCTTTAGGAACAGCGGCAACAAGCTTACAATAGCCAAATCCCGGACGCAGAACTTCACGCGTAGCAGTAACTCCAGCTTCACGTAAAACGTTTTGGCCAACAATGCCAATATCTACAAAACCGCGCTCTATATAGCCAGGTATATCATCGTCGCGGCAAAACAAGATTTCAACTGGATAATTGCGGCATGCGGCAAAAAGTCTACGTCCATACACCTCGAACTCAAGGCCCATCATCCTTAGCGTTCTCAGAGAATCTTCGGTAAGTCGCCCATCTTTTTGGATAGCAATTTTTAAGTTTTCTTTGTTTAATTTCTTATCCACGATAAGACCTCCTTAGGCACAATAAATTTATATTATTTACCCAAGGAACGAGAGATCAAAAAAGAGACCTCCCGCGGTCCCATCCTTGTTCTATAGTTCATTACTGAATTATAGCGCTCATTACCGGCTCTACGATGGATCGCGATTTCGGTTGTGTGACTTTACGGCTTCACTCCCGTGGTGTATTTTGACACCCAGCTCGTTCCGGCGTGACTGGAACTCGGACGCTTTATAGTACATTATGAATGGTAGCAGAGTGGCTAAAACAAGTCAACAATCTGTCTCGACTGATCCTATTGTGCGGTGAGTTCAGCAGACACTTAAGCAAAGATGTCAGCTTACACTCAAACCTTTTTTCTAGTTATGCCACGGAGCGCTGGACCAGGCTTAAGTAGACAAATTACTTTGGTAAGGTATAATTGTAATTAACTAATTATCGCGTTGGCAGCTTGACTAACCACAGAATTACCAAGTACTGTTGTCCGAATATCGAGCGCAAGCCAATTCAAAACATAGGAGGATAGCATCCAAGATTAACCGAAATGGGTAACGCAATAAAATCACGAATCCTTCTAGTAGAAGACGAACCCGCCCTGCGGACTGGCACCGAGCAATTCCTCCGCCAGCGCGGCTTTACGGTGGTGACGACGACCAGCGGCGAGGAGGCGCTGGAAAAATTTGCTGAGGCGGATGTGATTATTCTCGATATTATGCTGCCAGGGATGAGTGGTATTGAAGTATTGCATCAAATTCGCCAGACCAGCGATGTTCCGGTGTTGATGCTGACGGCGCTGCATGATGAGCCGACGCAAGTTGCGAGTTTTGACGAGCTGGCGGATGATTATATGAGTAAGCCGTTTTCACTGGTGATTTTAGAAAAGCGGATTAGGGCACTGCTTCGTCGCCAACAGCAACCCGCCAAAACCTTGTGGCGCCATGGTCTAGCCTCGGTGGATTTTATGGCTTATCAAGGGTTCTATGATGACAATAACGCGCATCTCAAGCCCAAGGAAGTGCAGCTGCTCAAGCTGCTGGTGGATAATCCAAACATGGTCTGGAGCCGGCAGGCTATCATCGATAAGTTGTGGCGTGATGACGAGATACCGTTTGACCGGGTGATTGACGTCTATATCAAAAACCTGCGCAAGAAATTGCACCTGGATTGTATCATCACGGTGAAGGGAGTGGGTTATCGCTATGAAGCGGCTTAAGTTATTTCCCAAAACATTTTTGGTGTCGATCGGCTTGTTTGCGGCGCTGATCATCCTGGTGCATGCGCTGGTCTACACCCTGATGCCGCAATTTTATTTGCAGCAAAAAGAGCGCGAGGCGGCAGATAATCTCACGGCGCTGATGGCTACATTACGGGGCAAGTCCACCGAAGATATACACCGCCTGAGCCAAGAGTTTGCTACTATGAACAACGTGAACATCACGCTGACAATTGACGGGCGCGACCAGTACTTTCAGGGCTTTGAGTCTATCAATATTGTGACCGATAGTGGTAAATCGGTTGACACCAGCGTGGTGAAAATTGCTGATGGGCAAACGATCGATCCGCGGTCGGTGATTTTGCAGCAGAGTAGTGTGACGGATAAACAGGGGCGAGCGATCACAATCAAGCTGCTGGCTGACGTGGCGCCTGTCACCCAGGCCAAGCTCGCTACCTTGCACGTACTGCCATATACGATGCTTGGCTCGCTATTGGTGGCGCTGCTGTTTTCTTACGTTTATAGCCGTTTTGTGACACGGCCGATTCGCCAGATGGCGGCGGTGACCACGACCATGCAACGGCTGGAAAAGGATGCGCACTACCCGGTAAATAGCAGTGATGAAATTGGCGTGCTGGGGAGAAATATTAATGAACTCTATCAAAATCTGTGGCAAACGATTCGCTCGCTGGAGCATGAAAATAAGCGGATCACCCAGCTAGAGAAAGAAAAAATCGCGTTTTTACGTGCAGCTTCGCACGAGCTAAAAACGCCATTGGCAGCCCTCCGGATCATGCTTGAAAACATGCAACTCAACATCGGCGAATATAACAATCGCGATCAGTACCTGGCGGAATCGGTGGCGCAGGTTGACCGCTTGGCGGTGATGGTGAATGATGTGTTGCGCTCTGGCAGTGTCGCCGAGCAGGCTTTACGTCAGGAAAAACGGCTGAGGATCGATAAGCTGATTACCGAAGTGGTTGACGATTATACACTGTTGGCGAAAACGCGCGGCATGACTTTCGCGGTTGACGCACACCCAACGACCGTGCGTGCTAACCGCGACATGATGCGCCACGTCATCTCGAATTTGGTATCAAATGCAGTGCGCCACGGCGACGCCGGCAGAGTCATAAAAATTACTTGTGACCAGCGCGAACTAGCCATCGAAAACGCCTGCAAGCCACTCACTAAACAGCAACTCCAGCACGTTTTCGACCCGTTTTATCGCAGTTCTGACGGCACGAAGCAACATGCCGACAGTAGCGGCATTGGTCTCTATACTGTGAAAATGCTACTCGACACCAAAGGTCTGGACTATGACTTCACACCACACGGGCGGGGTATGCGGTTTGTAGTAAGTTTTGCTTAAGCAGTCACAATATTTCTTGCGTCGTCCTGTACGATAATCGCCTGGGAGTTATTGATAGCGCATAGCTCAAGATCTGGGAGCGCTTGCACAATTTGTTCTGTAGCCTTTTTGAACGGCGCGGTAAGATAATGCGGCAAAACGTAAAAATCAATCAGGTTTAGTGCTGCATTGTTGCTCTGAGAATAATCTTTCGGAATTGGATCCATCTTCTCTATATAAGAGATGTCAGGTGCACACACGATAGCACCCGCTGACTCTCCGATGAATAGTTTACCATTCTTAAGTTGTTGTTTTAAAAGTTTGTCTGTGCCAGTTTTTCGCAACTGATCGATAAGGAAAAATGAATTACCACCCGTAAAATAAATAACATCAGCTTCTTCAAACGCTTCCTTTATCTTTGCGAGTTCTTCAGTTGAAATATCAATTTCGATTAGCTGAGCGCCCAACTTCTTGAACAGCTTGCGCGCCGATCCGACGTAACCCGTATATCCTTCGCGTATCGACGCTGTAGGGACGAAGACGATCTTTTTATTAGCAATTTGCTCTTTTATGAGATCTCCAACGCTCGAAAAGTGCGAGCATAAAAATAAATTCATTTTTTATCTTTCTTTTATTAATTTTATTCTCTAAGCTATAGTATACCTTACTTTTTGGTGTGAATAAAAAACCTACAGCTTAAGATGCCGAGATGTTACACTATACGTATGAACCTTATCTACGCGACCACTAATAAATACAAACTCGCCGGAGCTAGGCAAGCACTGGCTGGAACAGGCGTCAACCTGATTGCACCAGGCAAAACCTTGCCTGACGTACCAGAAATCCAGTCCGACGATCAAGCGGCTGTCTCAGTTGATAAGGCTCTGAAATACTACGAATTATTAAAGCGTCCGCTAGTAGTGATGGACTCAGGTCTGTTCATCGACGAATTGAACGGCTTTCCCGGCGTTTACACCAAATACGCGCTCGACACCATCGGTATTGACAGGATAGTTCAGCTGCTCGGCGGCGCCGCTCGGGCTTACACGCAGCGCACGATTACTTACTTTGACGGCGATAAACCGCAGACGTTTACCTTAAAACTGCACGGCGCGTTATTAAAAGAACCGCGCGGCAACAACGGGCGCAATTACGACAAACATTTCTTGCCAGACGGTAAAAATAAAACGCTCGCTGAAATGACCGATGAAGAGAAAGCGGAATTGACGGCAAACGTTTGGCGAGAGTTGGCAGCGTGGTTACATAAACACACTAGAGTCATCCATGAGTAAGTATGTATTTGACAAGCAAAAGTGGCAGAACTTAACAATATTTGAGCAAATGGGCAACATCGGCTCGGAGGTCGGGCGAGCGTTTGCCGCCCGGCGCCGCGGCGATACGGCTGCAATGACTGGCGCCTGGCAGCGCGGCTTGGACTTATTGGACGCCACCGCCGAGCAGCTTGCCCGCCAAAAATCGCCAAAACTCCGCGAAGTCCTGCGCGCCCGCGAACTATTCGCTGGCATGGAAGACGAATCGTTGGAGAACTACTTTATGTGGTTTGCGATAGCGGCGCGGAAGGGGAAATAGACATAGGGAAGCTTCTGGTCGTTTCACCGATTCAGTCAAGCTCCTTACTCAACTCAATCATCTCATCCAGCTTGCCGGATTTTTCTATCTCGGCCAAACTCATCGCTTCTACCTCTGTCGCTAAGTCCCATATCTCATACAGTAAGCGGTCGTCTTCGGTAATATCATAATGCGCCATTAGGTTAACAATTTTATACGCTATGTCATGGGCCGGCCACATCTTCCTATAATCGTCCGACAAAAGCACTTTAATATATTTGACAACATTTGACCTAGACGTTAGATTTATGTATATTTTGTTAATTTCTTTGTCATACCCAACCGTTTTCGCCAGCTGCTGCCAAAGTTTTAGGCGTGTACTCGTGTCGCGTTCGTCATAAATTAACTTCGCCAGAGCGGTTATTTCAGAAACTAACGGTTGAGCCTCTACAACATCTATGCGCTGAAGCTGCAAGATAGCCTCAGCAATTGACGTATCATAATCAATGCCAAGTAACGGCAGATACTCGCACACAAACGACCGCACATCGGCCACACTATGAACCAAACCTAATCTATTTGACCAGAACATGTCGATGTCGTTGCGAATGAGATTATTGAGCGGCGGTGTGTCCATATAGAATGGTTATTTTTTCCAATCGGGGCGATGAGCATGCAGCTTTGCTATGACTCCATCTATTAAGTCTTGCTCATCGAATCCGGCATACGCTAACGTTGTTAATAGCTGGATTTGTGTATCAACGATTTCCGAGAGTAATGCTTCTGGATTAACTTTTTGCTCTTTCCACTGACGCCGCGGCAACTCTCAAACAACTTCCCAAGCCTCCTCCTGAGTGTGATAAGCAAACGCTAGGCACGCTTTCCAATTTCTCTCTAGCGGTTCCATGTAGCCCTTGTCGACTCGAGCTTGTTGTGCTTTTAATACTTCCGAGAAGAGAGATACGCTATGCTCTATACCTATTCTGTGCCATAGTATAGCGCGTATTATGCTTACGTACTGCAACCGCTTCCTAAGTACAGTATCCTCACGTTCAGTCGTTAGATTCTCATTAAACAGACCTGATAAATTATCAGTTACTAGATGAAGATAGCTAAACGCCAAGCCAAAATCACCTGCCGCCTTTGCCGCCCATCCTATTTCTGGGTCAACGAAACGATACTTGTCCTTATTTTCTTCGTACCAACTAGCTGTTTCGTCAAGAACAGATGGTAACGTATAATGCGAGCCCTCTACGGTAAGCGGAGAGTTCTTAAAAATATTATTCCATGTTATAAGAGAGCCGTCTACATACGACGAATCGCCCGTGGCAATAGTCGTATTAAGTGTATCGTCAGGAGAAAGTGAACCGAGCTTGCCTACATAAATAAGAGTAGAACAATACTTTGATAAAACCTCGACTACAGAGTATATTATATTACCCCAATAGCTAAACGCCACACCAACAAAAACAATCTTTTGACCATTGATTGTTTCTGTTTTCCATTTTATATCATCGTTGCCTTGCCACTCTTTGTTGCCAGGAGCGAGCGCCTCAACATATCCTAGCAGCACGATATCGCAAGAAGGTATATCGCTTGGAAATATACTCCTCAAAGCTCTCGTCGTTTGCGCCTGGGTTGGTGTTTTTACGCTAACCTTATAACCGCATTGTTCATAGATCTTTTTATAATGGCATACGTAGTCTTTTCCAGGAAACAAATAAAGATAACCAACTTTATCAATAATTTCAGCGGTTGGTCTTTTGTAATTAAATAATTTATCGTTTTTCTCTGTGTCAGATATAGATTTTGTCCTATCGTACGTAGGAACGATAGAAATTTTATCTACGTCCGTATCTCTAAACAGACTATGTATTTTACTCTTGCAATATAGTAAGGTGTCTTTTTCTGTCATTGTATGCTGCGATTGTTTAGTCATAATAATGCAATTGTAATGTGAAAAATAGACTCAATCAACCCATAGAACAGCTAGACAGGTTATTGCAATACTACAAGCCTTCAGAGAGGGTATACTCACACACAGAGCAAAATATACAAATGATTATAGAAAAAGCAACAAAAAGAGAGCTAGTCCAAGGTATGGTACATCCGACAACTAGGTTTGTTTATGGCTCTGAACTGCCTGACTATGGAGATGGTAGTATAGCTTTGTTGGATGTCGTCCCAAAGGCTGTCAAATCAATGAAGCGGTTACCCTTCAAAGATTCTCGCATTATAGAAGTAGTCGCATCGCCAGACACATGGTATTCTCGAGTAGCTTCCCGCGGAAACCAACACAGCGAGTCTGATAGGCATGCAAGAATCAAGGAGGCAAAAACTAACCTAGAATGGGCACTAGGTAGAGATGATGTAATCTGGATTGATAATAGCGGCGACATGGATGACGTAACCGACGTAGCACTCGAAGTAATCGGAGGCCGTGCTATGTCTTCTAACAAAGCTAGGTTATTAGGAGAGAGGTTACTTAAACAAATATCTATGCTGCATGTAGAGTAATAAGCTTATATATCCGACTTAAGCTGCCTTACCCATCGCTCTAACACTGTTAGTAAAACAGATATCCAAGCGGTCTTGACCATCCTGGGCGAGGAATTGGCAGCGCTGCTCGCCAAAGGCCACAGTGTCCACTTGGGCGAGCTGGGCTACTTCCATGTCACCCTCAAATCCAAAGGCGTCCTTGAGGAAAAAGACGTCAATCCCAGCCTCATCGAGGAGACCAAAGTCCGCTTCGTAGCAGGCTCCGTCCTAGAAAAAGAAATCAAGAACGCCAAATTCGAAAAGGCCGCCGAACCAAAGAAAGAGGCGCCAAAACTAGCGCCGGGGGCGTAGGTCGTCCGGGGATAATGGATAGGTTGGGGCGCGGGGCGATGAATGCTTCGCACCCTCACTAGTTGCGTGCCATTTAATTCTGTTATAATAACCTACTATGACAACACATCAATTAACCTTAGCCACCGAACCCTTTAACGCCATCACCTCTAGTAATAAAACCATCGAGTCACGACTATACGATGAAAAGCGCCAGAAAATTCAAATAGGCGACCAAATAATTTTTACCAATCGAGACAACCCCAGCCAAACTGCCACTGTTAAAGTAATTGGTTTACTACGCTATGCAACGTTTCATGATTTATTCTCTCATAATAATCCACGGAAATTTGGCGGCGAGAGTGTTGAGTGGCTGGAGAATCAAATCAACGAATTCTATTCTCTCCACGATCAAAAGCAAAATGGAATCATTGGAATTGAATTTGAACTAATGTAGTTATGCTTGTATTCTTATTCCATTATTGATATATATATATATCAGATTCTGAATAGAATCTTGTCCTATACAACCAGGTTACGTCAAAAATCGTAGCCGTCACAGGAAGATGTCTCATGACTGGTAACATCATCATTCGCGAAGCTATCGCGAGCGACTTCCAGTTCGTCGCTGACCTCATGGTTCGGGCGCTTAGCCCATTCTATGATGGCGACCACCATGCGCACGCGCGGCGTATCTTTGATACGCACATCGCGGGCGGGCATGATCAGGTTGGTCAGTTTTCTTCTGGGCAGCACATGTTCATTGCCGAAAGCGGCGATGGGCAACCTGTGGGCGTCATCCACGTCGTCAACAAGAAACAGGGGACTGTTAAAATCAGTCCTCTCGTCGTTGATACGGCGTACCGAGGAAAACTGGGCATCGGAAGCGCGCTGCTTGAGTGCGCCGAAGACTTTGCCCGGAGTCGCGGCGCTCGGCAGATCTACTGCACTGTGGCAGAACCGAACAAAAAGGCGCTGGAATTCTTCCTCCGGAAGGGTTTCCACGTCACTGGCACGGCGAAGGACCACTACAAGGTCGGAATCAACGAGCACATGCTGTATAAGCAGCTTGCCGACGAGGCAGGTTTCGACTCGCCGAACATCTCTGTGGTTCCGTTTGATGAGGAGAGGCACGCCGACGACGCGCGAGCTCTCATCCTGTCACGGATGAGCGACGACTTCGACGGCGTGGACGACAGCTGGGTTGACGCTCTCTTCGCTGGCTACCGCCGCAAGGGGTCTGGTGACGTCAACTCCAAATTCAAGATCATCTTCGTCGCCGAATGCGATGGTAAGGTGGTCGGCGTCGCTGGTGCGACCCCGAAGAAGGGTCAGCCTATCAAGTTGATGCCGCTCGTGGCATCATCAGAAGAGGCGTTTGAAGCGCTTGTCATCGATCTGCAGGGGTTGTTGGAGGACTACGGTCACAAGCTGTATGTCCATCTTTCCCCCGAATCGTGGCAGATCGCCTGTCTCCAGCGTCACGGCTGGAGCCTGGAGGGTGTGTTCCCTGGCGGGTACGCACCTGCTAGCGTAGTTCAGCAGTGGGGGCTCAGCCTCCAGAAAGGAAGTCCCGTGCGTAAGATGAGGATTAAGAAGCCGTACTACGACGCGATCATGTCGGGTCGCAAGACCCTGGAGGTTCGTGTCGGCTACAACAGCATCAAGCGCCTTAGGGCGGGACAGATGCTGCGACTCGAGACTGGGCATACGTCCGGCACGGTGCGGATCAAGTCGATTCGCATCTACGACTCTTTCGTCGACATGTTCGCTGAAGAGTCGTGGCGGCAGGTTGTGCCGCAGGCCAGAAGTGTGGCGGAGGCGTTCCATATCCTTCGCAGGATCTACCCAGATCACAAGGAGCGCCTTGGCGTTCACGTCATCGAGATCGAGAGACAGCAGTAGGACAACAGTAAGGAGCACGCATCTCCTAGATTGGAGAAATCCATCTGAATAAATGCGAGTGACTTGGGCTGGTGTCACTGGTATCTGACTTAAGATACCGAACAACTAGCCTATTTTCCTTGGGAAAGTATTATGAAATCTTTTGATAGCAGGGTTTCTGCTAAGTCTCACTATTCTATACGGCTCTATAAATTACAGTATAGAATTAGCCAACCTCAACCTACTAGCCGTACACCACAGCAGGGTATATAATTAAACCTAACAATAAATCATAAACAAAGGAAGATATGGAAATCAAACCTCTAGACATCGTATCTATGATAGGTATTATTATCGTAGTATCAAGTAGCGCTCTCTCTATGCATATTGCCGTAAAAGCAAGCAAGAAGCAAAAAGCTCAGCAAGAAAAAGACGCTAAAACTAAAAAGGTAGAACCAAACAGCCCCGCAGCAAGCACCAGCGAACTCCGCGCCGAACTGGATGATTTGAAGAAACGGGTTGCAGCGCTTGAGAAGAAATGAGCAATTACAACCTAAAAATGTCATCATTCATTAAGACATTTTGTCCTGAATTATAATGACAGACTAAGCAATTCTAAGGTGTTAAATTCATATTTTTGTCCTTATCTCTTGATCAGTGAAAAATAATCCGTCGTGATTTCGTTGTCTATTTCACATTCCCTTCACACACTCCTGCTACACTGACATAGAACCAAGAAAGGAGATCTATGTCATTTGTACAACGTGCCTGGTTGTATATCACCAGGAAAAAACTCAAAACGCTGATTTTGCTGGCGATTTTGCTGTGTATGTCGACGATTATGCTGAGTGGATTTGCCATCAAGCATTCGACCGACGCGGCAGCGCAGTCGCTGGACAAAACGCTCAAGGCCGGCTTCACGCTGGGCAATAATCCGCGCACCAATCCGGGAACGGCCCGCGGCTCAGGAACGGTATCAAACAAAGACATCGATGCAGTGAAGAACCTGGAGGGCGTGACGGATTACGTCAAGCGCCAGAACGCCACGGTCGATTTTATCAATACCAAACTTGTGCCGTTACCGAGCGGCGGCAGCGGCTATGATGCCGAGAAAGACAAGCAATTTGGCAACGCCGCGACTATCATCGGCGTCAACAAATCTGAGTCCGAGAAAAAGTTCCGGGCTGAGTCGCTCAAGCTCATCGCTGGCCGGCACATCACCGAGAACGATTCGCACAAGATCTTGGTGCACGAAGATTTCGCCAAGGCTAATAACCTGAAGCTTGGCAGTAAAATTAAACTGAAGGCTAACCAATACGACACCGACAACGAACATCCATCCAAGGACGAGGTTGAAGTGGAAATCGTCGGTATATTTAACGGCAAAAACCCAAAGCAGGCGACGTACCAGGTGGAGTTGTTCGAGAATTTGTTCTTGACTGACCTCACGACAACTCGCCAGTTGAATGCGTATACAGCGCAAAATGAGATTTACCAGGACGCGACGTTCTTTACCAAGGGCACCAAGCAGCTGGATGAGGTGATGGCGCGGGCGAATAAATTGCCGGTCAATTGGCAAAAGTATCAATTGAATAAGAATAGTCAGGAACTGGCCGGCGTGACTGGTGCGGTGAACGGCGTGTACGGCCTGATCGACG
>CAJPQF010000002.1:0-65282 GCA_905372855.1 Candidatus Saccharimonadota bacterium | reverse complement strand
TTCGGTTTCACTCTCGACATAACGCCGTTCAATTGGCACATTACCTAGCCGCGCTACATTGGCGTCAATTTCATCAAAACTCCAGGCTTTACAAATCTCGTACACCTGCTTGTATAGCGGATCATCCAGCACAAACGATTGCTTGGCTAGATCGTCGATTTCTGCCCGTGCCTCTGGCGATTCTTTAGCTGCTCGCGCTCCCTCAACGTACATACGGCTCATAAATTCATTGCGCTTGTCGGTTGGAATAGCGTCTAGCTTGCTGACGTCGCCGTCAATTTCGCGCAAAATCGCCCACATACTCTTGCCGACATGCGTTCCGACATCGCCATGGTAGCTCACCCGGTGTACCGCCGCGCCGTCCACCGCCAACAAATTCGCCATAGTATCTGCCAAAATCGAGTTCAAGGCGTGGCCGATGTGCATAGCCTTAAACGGATTTGGACAATTGGTCTCAATGACCACTGTTTTTCCTGCACGATTAGTCGCCGGCCGTACTTTCAGCGATTCCAATGTCGCTTGGTCGCTTAATTTCATGTTAATAAAGCCCGGTCCAGCCACGCTAACCTCGCTAAACTCCTGGCGGCCGCGCAACTCTTCAGCAATCGCCTCAGCAATCTCGCGCGGATTCTTACCCAGCGGCTTAGCTAATTGTAGCGCCGCATTGGTCGCAAAGTCGCCAAATTTCGGGTCAGGGCGCGTCAACTGTACATCAACCTGCTGCTGATACAGTTTGTCAATTATTTTCTTCAGTGTAATAACACAATCAATCATAGACCATATTATAACACTTTTTACTACAGTTAATCTTCCGTGCCGTCAAAATCTGGCTGGCGATACACCGATACTGGCGTAATGTTACGAGCATGATCCGATTGCAGCACCGCTCGCAACATCGCTGTATCGTCGCTGCTCTCGTTGTAAGTTGGCTCGAAATCTTCTACTTTTTGTTTTTCTTCTTCTGCCATATTCTCATATTAGCATAAGTAGTATAATTTGTCAAGAGACAGCCGCTCTAATAAGTCCAGCAAACAGCGGATGCGGCCGCATTGGCCGCGAGCGAAACTCGGGGTGCGCTTGCGTTGCGACAAAATAGCGGCAATTTGGCGCCTCGATGAATTCGACCAGCCGCCCGTCTGGCGACAAGCCCGACACCGCCACGCCGCCACGGGCAATCTCATCTAGAAACTGCTGGTTCACCTCATATCGGTGGCGGTGGCGCTCCTCGGTGTGATCCGACTGATATACTTTGGAAGCGAGCGACCCTGGCGTGAATACTGCCGGATAATTGCCCAGCCGCAACGTACCGCCAGTCGATTCTTTGCCCTCTTGGCCAGGCATAATATACACCACATCATGCGTCGTAGCATCGTCAAACTCCGTGCTGTTAGCATCGCCAAGCCCAGCTCGCCGCGCCGCCGCAATTACCGCTGTCTGCAAGCCTAAGCAAATCCCCAAATACGGCACATCGCGCTCAAGCGCATACTGCGCCGCCGCAATCTTGCCCTCAATCCCGCGCGGACCAAAGCCGCCTGGCACCAGCAGAGCATCAACTGTCTCGAAATCGCGCTCGGTAACTGTTTCGGCATTGAGCCACTTGATATGCAAACCAACATTTTCATGCCAAGCCGCACTCTTGAGCGCCTCGGTCACCGATAGATAAGTATCCTTGTTTTCCATATATTTAGCGACTAAACCGACAGTCACGATATCGGTTGGCTTTTTGCTTTGCAATTGAGTTAACGCTTGCCATTTCGCGAGATTCGGCTGAGCAAAATTACCAGTGAACTTATCAAGAATGGTCATCAGCGGGCTAGCGGCTATCCGCTCGGGAATCATAAATACGGTATCGAGATTTGGCAGCATCAGCACGCCCGGCAAATCAACGCCGCCGTACAAAGCAATTTTTTGAGCAACCAACTCAGGCGCTGGCTCGTCGCTGCGGACAACCACAATCTCTGGCACAATACCGAAACCGCGCAAATCATTTAAGGCATTTTGCGCCGGCTTGCTCTTGAACTCCTTACTGGTATCAATAAACGGCACATAAACCACGTGCGCATACAAGCAGCGCTCCTTACCGATTTTGTGAGCAAATTCGCGGATCGCTTCAATGAAACTCAGCCCTTCATAATCGCCCACCGTGCCGCCAATTTCTACGATGTGCACATCGCTGCCTTCGCCAGCCGCAATAATTGACTCTTGAATGGCATGTGTTAAGTGCGGGATTAGTTGGACAGTTTTGCCGTGAAAATTACCGGCGCGTTCATCGGCAATCAGCTCTGATAATAAGCGTCCCGCCAGCGTGGCGTTTTTCTGCGTCAATTCTATATCCAAAAACCGTTCGTAATGCCCGAGATCGAGGTCGGTTTCAGCGCCATCGCGCGTCACGAAGCATTCGCCGTGCTCTGCCGGATTAAGCAAACCCGCATCCACATTGAGATACGGGTCGCATTTCTGAATTGACACTTTAATACCCTTGGCTTGCAGTACCGCGCCGATGCTCGCAGCGGTAATTCCCTTCCCTACCCCCGAGAGAACGCCGCCAGTTACAAAGATATATTTTGTCTGTTTGCCCATGTATGATTGCTCTTTCATGGGCCCTTATTATAGCATAACCGCTTAGAGTACGCTATATGTAGCGTGTCTATTGGCAACCCTCGCACATAGTTAGTGTTGCCGGATCAATTGGCGCTGATGGTAGGCCGTCAGCTTCAGCTTTTTGATCGGCTTCAGCTTGCGCTTTGGCTATCTCGCGTTCAATCGCCTCGAGTTTTTCCTCGAGCGTCATGTCGTCGTTAATTATCGCTGATGGATTCATTATTTCCCCCTTTGCTTATATTCATTATAGGCTAATAGACCGCTTATTCAATTGCTAAAACTGCTACTTTACGGTGTTAACTTCATAGTTCGTATTGGTGCTTTCAAAGAAATTGACTAATTCAAGCGTATCGTTGGCCGCCGCCATCCACTTGGCTGGATTAGCTACGTTATATTCTTTCTCGAAGCCTAATTCTTCTAAACGGCGGTCAGTCATGAACTTGACATACTGGTTCACATAATCCGCATTCAAGCCCAAGATACCCTTTGGCAGCATGTCTTTGTTGTAAGCCTCTTCAAGCGCTACCGCCTGCAAAATCAGATCACGAATCTCGTCGGCGAATTCTTGCGTCTGCAAATCTGGATTCTCGTCAAGAATTGTCAACAGCAGGTTAATGCCGAAAGTTAAATGCAGATTTTCGTCCTTAGTAATCCAATCTAGCAAACTGCCAACGTTGCGCAGCAAATTACGCCGACGGAAACTCATACCGACCATAAAACCGCTATAAAACCAAATACCTTCGAGCACAATATTATAAGCTACCAGATTACGCACAAAATCTTTCTTGCCCTCGGTAGTAGTAACATCCAGCTTATCATTCAACATGCGGCCGACATACTTGGTTTGGAAGTCAGACTTATCTTTCAGGCTTTTCTTGCCGTAGCCGGCTGCGTAAATTTCTTGGCGGTCAAACGGAAATGTCTCGATAATGTATTCAAAGGTCATAAAGTGGTTAGCTTCCTCCCACATCTGTTTCGATAGATACAAGTGCGCCTCGGCGGCATTGACGTATGGATAAATACCAAAAGCTAACGACTTATTGATAAGTAATTCGTTTGGGTTTAAGTAACTAATCACCGTTTTCAGCGCATGTTTTTCGTCGTCGGTCAGCTTCTCGAACGCCGCCAAATCTTGCACTAGTTGTACTTCGTTCGGGAACCAAGTGTTAGCAACTGCTTGGTTGTATAAATCCATCGCCCATTGGTAGCGTACTGGCTTGAGTTGCAAGCCGTCGCGCAGGCCTGATCCCAAAATACCTTGCGGTTGTGTTGTTTGCGTCATATTTCCTCCTTATTATTGTGATTTTATCAACGTTTATGATTGTTTGCGCCGAGCAAAGCCGAAACCGCTTACCCTTTTAGCGCTGTCGGTACGAACTTTCTGTACCGATTGCGACGTAACGGTGGTTTGCTCGGATTGATGGCGCGGCTTGACATGCAGATAATATGTCGTTTTCAAACCGCGGCGCCATGCTTCTGAATAGATTTCGATATATTCATCAATATCGCGTGATTCTAGGTACATATTGCGGCTAATCGCCTGGTCGACCCATTTTTGCGCTCGCGCCGCCACCTCGATAAAAGCGTACGGGCTCAGCTGAAAACTAGTTTTGTAGACGTCGCGGACTGCCTGCGGAATTTGCTCGAAACCTTGAATATCACCCTGATTCGCCAGCAAGTCGTCTTTGAGCGATTCCCACAGATTAAGTTGTTTGAGTTTACGCACCAAATTAGCATTAACCTCTAGGAATTTGCCGTTGAGCGTACTGCGGCTAAAGATTTGGCTAAATTGCGGGTCAAGTCCCGGCGTCGTACCTGCCACATGCGAGATATTAGCTGTCGGCGCGATCGCCATCAAAGTTGCGTTACGCATACCTTTTTTGACTTTTTGGCGCAGCGCTTCCCAATCCAAGCGCGATTTACTATCAATTTTTACCTTAACGCCGCGCTCTGTTGTAAGTTTATCAACGGTATCGATAGGCAGTAAGCCCTTGCTCCAACCGCTGCCAGCAAAGTTCGGATAGCTGCCGCGCTCAGCTGCTAGATTAGCCGATTCATCAATGGCATGGTAGCTGATAAATTCAGTTAGCTGGTCAACCAGATCGTAGGCAGCCTCGCTTTTATAACTAATCTCTAGCTTCTCCAAAACGTCCGATAGACCCATATAGCCGAGCCCGAGCGCCCGATTATGCTCATTACTATGCATAGCTTCGGTAACTGGCGTGTTCGTAATGTCAATCAAGTTATCTAACTGGCGCGTGGCAGAGCGTACTGATACCGCTAAACGATCCCAATCCCAAGTCTTATCAGCATTGAGAAAAGCCGACAAATTCATACTAACCAGGTTGCAAGTCGCAATATTGTTTTCGTCCTCGGGCAAAGTTATTTCGGTGCACAAATTACTGAGGTGGATTGTCCCGGTATTATTGTTGAGCGCTCGCAAATTGATGGCATCCTTCCAGGTTAGCCAAGGGTGTCCAGTCGCTTGCAAACTACTGAGAATCTGGCGGAATTGCTGGCGCGCTGGCACGACTTCAAATCGGTTAATTTTACCAGCTTCTGCTAGCTTGATATATTCCTGGTAGCGGCGGCTAAATGCTTCTCCGTATAGTTCGTTTAAGTCGCCGACTTCAGCCGGATCAAACAGATACCAATCCTGCTCGTCTTGGACGCGCTTCATAAACTCGTCCGAGATAAACACCGCCGTATCTAGAAACCGCGTCCGCAAATACGGATCGCCCGAATTCTGGCGCAAATCGAGAAATTGCGAAAAATTAAGGTGCCAGTTCTCCATATATGCTGCCGCCGCACCTGCTTTCTTGCCCTTGCGCGACACCGCAAACAGCGCCGTATCAATCATTTTCATAAATGGAATCGGACCAGTTGACTCGGTATTGGTGGTTTTAACAGGACTGCCGGCGGCGCGCAGCTTATTCATACTAATGCCGATACCACCAGTGCCTTTAGCGATAAACATGGTATCGCGAATACTTTTGGCTATCGAAGCCATGTCGTCCTGAACTTCCATAACGAAACAATTACTAAGTTGCGGAAACGAACCGCCAGCGTTAACCCGCGTGCTACCGCCCGGACTATATTCCAGATTAGCCATGTGGCGGTAAAAATCTATCGCTGCCTCGGTCGGATTGGTTTCATTAAAACTCAGACCCATAGCAATACGCATGTTAGTGAACTGCGGCACCTCGATCGGATCGCCGCTTTGGCGCCGCAGCGCGTAACGATTGCGGTTGGTAACTACGCCGAGATACTTGCTGAGCGAATCTTTGCTCGGATCGAGCGCCGCCGCCAGCTTTTTGAGGTTAAATAGCTGCGAATCAGCCATTCGCTTATCTAGTAGACCCTCTTCAGCGGCTTGGCGAATATAGATGGGAAACTTTTGCGCATGCAGCTTTTTAAGCTCGATTTCGTCAGTATAATCGCCGAGTACTTGTTGGTAGATAGTTCGCAGCAGTAACCGTGCCGCAATCGTATCGAAATCCGGGTCGTCTTTGACATTTTGGACTGCCGTCTGGATAAGCCCTTCATCAAGTTGCTCGGTAGTAATGCCGTCAAACAGCGTCAACTGTAATTCGGCCGCTATTTGCGCTACTTTCGCAATTTGGTCTGGCAAGCCTTCGCTAGCTGCCAGCAGAGTTAAATTAATTTTGTTAGCGTCAAACGGCTGCTGGCTGCCGTCGCGTTTCACAACTGTAATATCTGCCATCGTTTCCTTTCTTATTTTTAGCTACTATTTTTGAGCGCAAAAAACTAACTAGACCATCTGGGTCTGCTTTGCGCAATTTATTTGCATATTTGTCTATTTTACTAAACACTATACATATAGCGTCTGTATACCAAGCATAAACGCTAAATATGGATTTTTCAAGCATTTTTGCTAGTAATTTTCACAACTGGCTTGGCCCATGCTATCATGGAAAATATGGAACCTATTATTTCTATTGCTCATTTTAAGATGCGTTTCGGCAAGACCGAAGTCATCAAAGACTTAAGTTTTGAGGTCAAACGCGGCGAAACATTTGGTTTTCTCGGCAGTAACGGCTCCGGCAAGACCACTACCATTCGCGCCTTGCTCGGCATTTATCAGCCGACCGCCGGCGAACTGCTGATTAACGGCAAACCTTACTCGGTATCAAGCGGCATCAAACTAGGTTATCTACCCGAAGAGCGCGGCCTTTACAAAAAAGAGCCGGTTATCGACATCATGACTTATTTCGGCCAGCTCAAAGGCATGAGCCGCCTCGACGCCCGGCAAAAATCGCTTGATTTTTTGAAGCGCGTTGACCTACTTGACAAAGCCAAAACTCGCCTCGACAAGCTCAGCGGCGGCCAGCAACAAAAAGTCCAACTCGGTATCACAGTCATCGATAACCCAGAACTACTAATCCTCGACGAGCCAACCAAAGGATTTGACCCAGTTAATCGCCGGCTACTGATGGAAATTATCGAAGAGCACCAGGCCAAAGGCGCTACCGTCGTCATGATTACCCACCAGATGGAAGAAGTTGAACGCCTATGCGACCGCATACTGCTGCTCAAAGACGGGGCAGCGCATGCTTACGGTACAGTCGCTAATGTTCGCAAGCAATTTGGCGGCAAGTCGCTCGATGATATTTTTGTTCAAGTCTACAGCCGCAACAACGAGGAGAAGCAAAATGCATAATTTATCAACTGTCATCCGTTTCGAGATCATTCGTGCTCTCAAGAAAAAATCGTTTTGGATTCTAGCAATTAGCTTTCCGCTGATGTTTGCGGCAATTTTCGGGATGGTTTTTTTGTCTAATCAAGCTACCAACGACGCTGCCGAAAAGCTCAAAAACCAGTCGTTCAGCATTGCTATTACCGACGAATCAAAGATGGTCAAACCGCAGCTACTTGCCGCCTCGAAAGCCACCGAAATTAATCCCAGCGACAAGCAAACCGCTATTGACCGCGTCAAAAATGGCCAGCTTGATGCGTACATCTACTACCCAAAGAATCTCGACCAGCAATCAATTGAAGTTTACGGTAAAGATGTCGGCATTTTTGACAACGGCCGCTACGGCAGCCTGGCTAACAGTCTATTAGCCACCTCTGTTCGGTCAGACGTTAATCCGGCTATTCAAAAAATTATCCAAGGCAAAATCAACTCAACCAGCACTATTTACCGCGATGGTAAAATCCACGACAGCGTCCAAGAGATGATCTTGCCGGGTATCTTTTTGATCCTCTTTTATTTCCTAATCACTTTCTTTGGCAATCAAATGCTGACCAGCACCACCGAAGAAAAAGAAAATCGCGTTATCGAAATGATTCTCACTACTATCGAAGCGCGAACTTTAATCGTCGGCAAAATTATCTCGCTAATAATTCTGGCAATAGTTCAAGGTTTGCTGGTGGTCTTGCCGGTGCTTATTGGCTACTTGTTTTTCCACGACCAGCTCAAGCTACCATCAGTCGACCTCAGCAGCTTGCCAATCGACCCGCTGCGTATCAGCATCGGCTTTCTAGCCTTTGCTAGCAGCTTCATGATGTTTACCGGTCTGCTAGTAGCTATCGGCGCCGCCGTGCCGACCGCCAAAGAAGCTGGCAGCTTTTTCGGCGTAGTAATGATCTTACTATTCGGCCCGCTTTATGCCATTTCAATGTTCATATCAATGCCAGACGCGCCGCTAGTAAAATTCTTGTCGCTCTTCCCGCTGACATCGCCAATCCCGCTGATGCTGCGCAATGCCGCCGGCAACCTGGGAATCAGCGAAGCGGTAATCGGTATCGCCCTACTGGCCGTTTCTGCCGCCATCATCATTGCCATCGCCGTACGCATCTTCCGCTTTGGCGCGCTCGAATACAACCGCAAACTCAGCGCCAAAGAAATCTTCGCCCGCAAGTAATACTCGCCGCTTATTGAGCAGACTATTGCCAAAATTCTCTTAACTTTGCAATAACGTATAATCGGTCAATCTAGAAATTCTTGCCAAGAGTATAATCAGTCCATAAATTCGTGCTATTTCTTGGCGGAGAGGGCGGGATTCGAACCCGCGATACGTTGCCGCATACACGATTTCGAGTCGTGCGCCTTCAACCACTCGGCCACCTCTCCTTGCATAGGTAATTATACCTTACGCTGCTCTTTTTTGCTAATATGTTAAAAATATGTAAACTACATACATATACTTTACATATTTTTAACATTACCACCATCTCCTCGCACGCAGAATTAAACGCCATCTCTCGCCAAACTGCCGATAAAGATATAAAAGGTCTCTTGAATCTAGGGTTGACCTTTTCTGTCAAGCAGGGGGCTTCCGTGCTGTACTACGCGTCTGATAAACTAAAAACTATGATAAACAAGGAGTAATCATGGACGATTCAATTTTCACCAAAATTATCAAGGGCGAAATTCCTTGCCGCAAAGTCTACGAAGACGATGATGTTATTGCCTTTCTCGATATCAACCCGCTCAGCGACGGCCATGTTCTAGTTGTACCTAAGGAGCAAATAGATTTGCTCTGGGATCTCGACAACGAAACTTACACTCACCTCTGGCAAACTGCCAAAAATATCGCCCAGGCTATCCAGGCCGAACTCAACCCCATGCGTGTCGGCGTAGTCGTTGAGGGTCTCGACGTACCGCACGCCCATATCCATCTAGTGCCGCTGTATGACCGCGACACCTTGCAGCTCCATCACGACTACCCTGTCGATATTTCAGACGAACGGCTCGATAATATCGCCAACAGTATCAAAGAGCGCTTGATTGCCATATGATCACTATTGTCGCCGTTGGTAAAAAGCATGAGGATTGGGTCTCAGGCGGCATCAAACACTACCAAACGCGCTGCAAGCAGCCTTGGAGTTTTGAGTGGCAGTTGATACCGCATAGCAAGCTAGATGGCCAGCAGGCCCGCCAAGAGGAGTCTGAGCGAATTTTAGCGCGTTTACATCCCCAAGATTTCGTAATTCTGCTCGACGAACGCGGCCAGATGTTTGACTCACCTACCCTATCGCGCCAGTTAAACGAGCTCTTTGTGCAAGGTAAAAATATCACGATAGTTATCGGCGGCGCCTTTGGTGTCAGCACAGCACTGATACAGCGCGCTAACCTGGTTTGGTCGCTATCACCGCTAGTCTTTCCGCATCAGTTGGTGCGATTGATCCTCGCTGAGCAGCTATACCGAGCCCAAGAGATTGCTCGCGGCAGCAAATATCATCACCAGTAGATAGCCAACCTGCGCGCTAAAACCTAGCGGTAATCTGTTTGCAAATCGTTCGAACACTGCCTCAGACTAACTTATAATCTTATTTTTATGACATACTATTGACTTTTTATCATACTTGTGCTATATTTGTAGGCATAATACCTTAAAATAAACATGATTATGACATATTTTACTCACATCATTAACGCCTTATTCGCCGCACTCAGTCTGCTGATAGCTAGCGGCGTTGCTGTCCACGACGGGCATTTCGGGCATGCAATTGATATCAGTTTGACGCATGATCATTCCATACAAAAGCTCAGTTCGCAAGATTTGCGAACCATCAACGAGTCGCGAATGCAGCACACTCATTCCGAGCATAATCTCTCAGAAGGCATGCTAAGCAACAGTTTTCGCTACCAATCGCCTAGTATTTCGCCAGATCGCCGTCATCACCACAAAAACATTTTAGCCTTATTAGAAGAAGGCGGCCGGCACGCTTTTGATAACGCGAATTTACCAGTTATCGACTAGCTTTTACTTATTCGACACAACTTGCAGCTCGTTCTGTAGCCGGGTAACTAGTTCTTGTTTCTCACGGAGTGTCTTGCGCGACTCCTCGACCAGAGCCGCTGGAGCTTTGGCTACATAGTTATCGTTTGCCAAGCGCATCTCGAGCGTCCGGATGTGTTGGCGTTCTTCGGCTAAACGTTTCTCGAGGTTAGCTTGATGCTCGTAAAGCGTTTCGTCGTCAATATCTAGCCAAACGTCTCGCCCGCTAGCCGCCAAGCGCAATCCCCTAGCCTGGTCAACATGTTCTACCGAGGTAACGCGCGCTAGCTTCTTGACAAGTTCGATATTATCAGCCACCAGCGAATCGTCCATGTACAATAGACCATAACGTTTATTGCCCGGCAGTTCGCTAACTACGTAGCGTGCTTCTGATACTAAATCTTTCAAGCGGCCGAATGCAGCAGCAGCGATATCGTCGTACTCTAGGCGGTCTGGCATAGTTTCGCTAGCCAAGATCGTATCGTGCCACGGCAAAGCCTGCCAAATTGTTTCGGTCAAGAACGGCGCAAATGGGTGCGTTAACCGCAAAATTGTGTCTAAAACATACGCGTTCATGTCGATATTTTGCTCAACTTTGCTAGCCTCGATGTACCAGTCGGCTACATCATCCCAAACGGTGTGATAAATCGTCTCGCCAGCCTCAGCGAAATGATAGGTCGCAATCTGCCGATCTAACGACTGTGCTGCCTCGTCTAGTTGGCGAGCAATCCAATGATCGGCTAGCGATTGCAGTTGCGGACTAGCTGCTGGCGTGCGGTCGCCAACCAAATTTTCAGTATAGCGAGCAATATTCCACAGCTTATTGCAGAAATTGCGGGCTGCTACCACCTTGCCAGTATTAAACGCTTGCGGCTGGGCAGCACTGCGGCTAGCAATAATACCCATACGTAGCGCATCCGAGCCATATTTCGCCACTGTCTCCATCGGATTGATGACATTGCCCTTGCTTTTGCTCATCTTGATACCCTTTTCATCAAGCACTAGACCATGCAAGTACACATGCTTGAACGGTACCTGACCAGTCCGATACAAACCCAGCATAATCATCCGCGCTACCCATGCAAACAAAATATCGCCTGCTGTCTCCATGACGGTATTCGGATAATACTTGGCTAGCTTACCAGCATCCAAATAATCGGTAGTTATATACGGCCATTGGCCGCTACTGAACCAAGTATCAAGCGTATCCTCCTCGCGGCGATACGTTGTACCACCTACAACGATTTCTTTCTTATCGACTTCTGTGCTGTAGCGCCAATCGTCTAGATTGGTCTTGGACTGAAACATTGGAATCGGAATGCCCCACGGTATTTGGCGGCTGATATTCCAATCTTTGATATCTCTGAGGTATTTAATGACAACATCGCCTTTATTTTCAGGGGTAAACGTCACTTCCTTGCGCTCAATCGCCGCGATAGCGTTATCGGCCAGTTGGCGCATTTTGACGAACCATTGCTCTTTGGCAAGCGGCTCGATGACCGAACCGCATTTGTAGCAATGCCCAACCTGGTGTTCGATATCTTTTTCGCCGCGCAGCAATTCGTCTATTTCGAGCGCCGCTAGGACGCGTTTACGAGCTTCTAGCGCCGTCATGCCGACAAATTGACCCGGCACATTGATCATCTTGCCGTCGAAATCGATTACCTGGACTAACTCCAAGTTGTGGCGCTTGCCTACCTCAAAGTCATTCGGGTCGTGTGCTGGTGTAATTTTCACCATACCAGTGCCATAAGTTGGATCGACATAATCGTCAGCGATGATGGGAATTTCGCGCTTGACAATCGGCAGCAGCACTTTGCAGCCGACAAGGTCTTTGTAGCGCTCGTCGTTTGGGTTGACCGCTACGGCTACGTCGCCAAACATCGTCTCGGGACGCGTCGTAGCGATAACGATTTCGCCAACTTTATCGATTAGCGGATAAGCGATTTCCCACAACTTCCCTTTTTCATTTTTGTGAACAACCTCATAGTCCGAAAAACTCGTCTGATGCTGCGTACAGTAATTAACGATGCGTTCGCCCCTATAAATATAGCCGTCCTGCCACATCTTTTCAAAAGTATCGTAGACAGTTTTGATAACTTTATCGTCGAGCGTGAATACCAAATCGTCCCAATCAGCGCCCACGCCAATCGCCCGCAGTTGTAATTCCATATCGCCGCGGCGTTTAGCTACGAAATCCCATACCTGCGCGTATAATTCTTCGCGATTGAAGTCAAAGCGCGTCTGGCCGTGCTTTTCTAGCTCGCGCTCGTAAACTACCCAAGTTTCAAAGCCAGCATGGTCAGCCCCCGGTATATATACAGCATCATAGCCTTGCATACGGTGATAACGTACTAAAATATCTTGAATTGCCGACCCTAAAGCGTGCCCGACATGCAAATTGCCGTTAGCATTTGGCGGCGGCATCACAATCGCGTACGGCTGGCCCTGCCCTTTCGGTTTAAATACGCCAGATTCTTCCCACAAGGCGTAAATTGACGGTTCATATTCGTTCGGAGTATAAGTTTTAGCTAAGCTCATTTCATTCTCAATTCATTTCACGTGAAAATTAGCAAAATAACCAAGCATAGCAATTCCACAGTTTGCCATTCCTCACCTCTTGCTGTTTTTATTCCACGTGTTTGTGTTCTATCCTATTATAACACAAACGATGTATACTAAACATATGATTAATACAATACTGTGCGACAAAAAAGCTGCTTGGAACAAGACTATAACTACACTTGGCGGGCATCCGCTGCAACTCTGGGGATGGGGTGAGGTAAAAGCCGCTCACAATTGGCGCGTTCAGCGAATTACTATAGCTGATGACAACAAAACAATTGGTGCTGCGCAAATATTACTGAGAAACCTACCTAAACCGCTTAATCAACTGTGTTACATTCCGCGCGGACCAGTCTGTAAACAAGGCAGGGAAGAGGATATTTTGGCGGCAATTGTTAATTACGTGAAGCATCATCTGCCATGCACCGTACTAACTATCGAGCCAGATACTGAAAACCTACTCCGCGCCAAAGGTTGGCGTCAATCTCCAAACAATATTTTGCTATCGCATACTTTGATTTTGAATTTGACTAACACAACCGAAGAGCTGCTAGCCGCGATGACTAAAAAAACCCGCCAGTATATCCGTAAATCTGGCCGGGTTGGACTTAGTATCAAACCGATAAAAACCCGCCAAGACATCGCTGCTTGCCTCGAAATTTATCGGCAGACTGCTAAACGCGCTAAATTTGCTCTGCACGACGACCAGTACTATTACGATATTCATGACAAACTAGGGGAGAACTCGCAGATTTTTGCTGCTTACGAAGACAATCGCCCGGTATCATTTCTCTGGCTAGCAACTAGTCCCGAAACTTCATTTGAGCTATACGGCGGTATGAACGATCGCGGCCAAGCTTTGCGCGCTAACTACGCGCTAAAATGGCACGCTATCACCGAATGTAAACGGCAGGGAATTAAGCGCTACGATATGAACGGCCTGCTCAACGACGGTGTTAGCAACTTCAAGCGCGGCTTCGCTAGCCATGAGAATAAATTAGCTGGTACTTATGATTATCCGATGAGTCCATTTTATCCAGTTTGGCGGCATGGGTTACCGCTAGCTAAAAGAGCTATCCGCAGCACCAAAAAATTACTCGGTAAATAACCGATCAATATCAACAGCCCCGCGACGAAATATAACGATATTTGCATGCTCATCAAGGCCGATAATGGTTGACGGCTGATTATTAGTTATAGTGCCGCCGTCGACATAAAAATCGACCTTGTCGCCAAAATAGGCTTTAGCTTCAGCAATTGTCGACGAAATTGGCCGGCCTGGCAGATTAGCGCTAGTAGTCATCAGCGGGCCAGTCCGTGCCAAAAGCCGCGACAGCGAAGGGTCGTCGGGAATGCGCACAGCCAAGTTATCTCGCGTTTGTTTGAGATAAGTAGCGACATTATCGGCATTAACAACCACGCTGATTTGACCGGGCCAAAACTTAGCTGCTAATGATAACTGATTAGAGTCTAGCCCTAATTTCGCCAAATCATTAATTGAACTAGCGATTAGCGTTCCTGGTTGGCTAGCGCGCTTCTTGGTGTCGTACATTTTTTGGATCGCTGCTGGATCAGCGGCCCGTGCTACAAGGCCATAAACTGTGTCGGTAGGCAGTACGCCAATACCGCCGCCATTCAAAATATTGATCAATTCATCGTTATCAACAGAGGTAAATAGTTGTGGCATTTACAACGCTCCGGTCTTATTCCAGGCAGTTTTGACCATTGACAGGCTAGGAACCACCTCGAGAGTATACGGATCAGCCGGGCTGCTTAACCGCGCCTGCTGATAGCCTAGCGCCGCAATCATTGCCGCATTATCAGTACACAGCTGAATCGGCGCGTACTCAATGTTAATCGGTAGTTTCTGGCGCAGTTGGCGGCGCAGTTCTTGATTAGCAGCCACGCCGCCAGCAATTACCACCGATTGCGGCTGAAAGTCCTGAAAAGCGCGCGAGGTACGCTCAACTAGCGTCTCGACGGCTACTTTCTGGAAACTAGCTGCAAAATCGTGCTGCTGCAAGCTCGTAACAAGCCCTGGGAGCTCGTGCGATGGAAAAGTGAAGTCTTTGCCTACTTCGCGCTGTACAGCCCTTAGAACGGCTGTCTTGAGGCCTGAGAACGAAAAATTGTACGGATTATCGAGCTTAGCTTTGGGTAAATGGTATCTATCAGGATTACCCGACTCAGCAGCGCGCGCAATCGACGGACCGCCAGGGTAGGGGAGGCCGAGAATTTTGGCCACCTTGTCAAAAGCTTCGCCGACAGCGTCATCTTGAGTTTGTCCCAGCAGCTGATAGTCGCCGTGGCCGCGAAAAAGCACAAGCTGCGTATGTCCGCCCGAGACAATCAAGGCCAAAAGGGGAAAGCGCGGCTGAGATTTTGGCAAGGCAAGCTGAACAGGCCCGGGCGCTTGCTCGGTAATAAAATTGGCGTAGACATGTCCCTCGACATGATGCACCGGGTAAAGCGGTTTGCGATGTAAAATCGCTAACGTTCGCGCCGCCAGCGAACCAACCAGCAGCGAGCCAATTAAACCTGGCGCGTAGGTCACGGCGATAGTATCAATGTCGTCCCAAGTACAGTTTGCGCGGGCGAGAGCTTCATCGACGACTGGACCGATGGCCTCGATATGGCTGCGCGCTGCGATTTCGGGCACCACGCCGCCAAAATGCGCGTGGATGTCAATCTGCGATTGCACCACATTTGACAACATCCGAAAACCGTCCTCAACCACGGCTGCCGCGGTTTCATCGCAGCTTGACTCAATTCCCAAAACCTTCATCTACTTAATTGTACCACTGTTAAGAGGTCGATGCTATAATATCGGTATGAATTCACTCAAGAAAACTTTGAAAAAAGCCATTCCCGCTAGTTTATACCAATCAATTGAGCCAACTTATCATCTATTGACAGCTACCGCCGCTGCCACCAAGGCCGGTTATCCAGCGCACAATATGCGCGTCATCGGTGTGACTGGCACCAATGGCAAAACCTCGACCTGCTTCATGATCCACAAAATGCTAACCGAAGCTGGCATCAAAGCAGGGTTGATGACTACTGTCGCTTACGGTGTCGGCAATGATATTACGCCGCAAGTTGCTCATATGACAACAGTTTCAGCGCCGCTGCTACAAAAACGATTAGCGGAATTCAAGAAACAAAATGTCGAATGGGTAGTTTTGGAAGTGACTAGCCACGCGCTAGCCCAGCACCGTACCTTTGGCGTACCAATCGAGATTGCCGTCATGACTAACGTTACGCACGAACACCTCGACTATCACAGAACTTTTGAGCGCTATTTGGCTGCCAAAACCAAACTATTTAAACTAGCCAGCCGCGTCGGTGTTATTAACGCCGACGACCCGTCTGCTGAAACTTTTCGCCAAGCCATCAAGCGATCGGTCAGCTACGGCCTCAAATCTGGCGATTGGCGGGCGCAAGATATCAATTTGAGCGCCCACGGCAGTGATTACACAGCGTTAATTGATGGCGATTCTTACCATATTCATGTCAATATCCCAGGCGAGTTCAATGTTTATAATAGCCTAGCGGCGGCTGCCGTTGGCCGCGAGGTTGGCTTGACCAAAGCTCAAATTGAGCGCGGAATTGCCGCTCTGGCAGGCGTAGAAGGCCGCATGACAGCGGTCGACGCTGAACAGCCGTTCTCGGCGATTGTCGATTTTGCGCACACGCCAGACTCGTTTGAACGGTTGCTAAATGATGTTAGAAACACAACGAAGGGCAAGCTAGTGGTATTGTTCGGCTCGGCTGGCCGCCGCGACGAAGCTAAACGCGCCATCCAGGGCGAAATCGCTGGCAAATACGCCGATGAGATTGTCTTAACCGAGGAAGACGATCGCGATATCGATGGCAATACCATACTATCGCAAATCGCCTCGGGCGCTGAAAAAGCCGGCAAAAAACGCGAGGAAAATCTCTTCTTAGTGCCAGACCGCACTGCGGCCATTAATTTCGCCGTCTCGCGAGTGTCCAGCTCGAAAGATACTGTTATATTCCTAGGTAAAGGACACGAAAAAACTATTGAACGCGCTGACGGAGCTCACCCTTGGAACGAAATCGAAACAGTACGGCAAGCTATTTTGAAAAGGCTAAGTAGCGACGATTAGGGCTGAGAGTGCTTCTAAGCTGCCTAATAGTATGATTCATGATGGCGGGCGAAGTATAATCGGCGCACTAATCGTTCGATATATTTGCTCCAAAGCCGCGACTTAATAGACGAAACTGGAATCTCGAAAGCGCCAATATAGTCAGTGATATGCTTATTGAAGCTAGTTTTGAAGCGCCCCAGGCCATAGCGCGGATGATTCGGGTTACTCATTTCATCGGAAGCTGGCGTACCGCAGAGGTCGTGTTCGAGCGAGCCGTGCTCTTTAGCCCATTTAATTACTTCCCATTGCAGGCGGTGGCTAGCACCGTAGGCCGTACGTTTGCGAACCGAAGCGCCGTCTTTGTAAGTACTTTTGGTACCTAGAATCACCGCAAAGGCACCAGCCACCAGCTGATCTTGATAATAGGCGAAAAATAACTGGCCTTGGTTAGCGTCGATGTATCGCTGATAGAATTCACGGTAGTATTGCGGCGAACGGATCGTAAAGCCAGCGCCATCGGCCGTTTCTTTGAACAAATCATACATCGCCTGGCAAGTTTCATCATTGACCGGCACCCGCTCAATAACAACACCGTCGCGATCAGCGCGGCGGATAGCGTGGCGGCCCTTTTGCGGCAGATTCTTGAGAATCGTATCAATATCGCTATGTAAATCAACCACCACAGTCGAAGCATTGTACTGAATCGGTTGAGTAGGCAACAGTTCAATCATTGAAACGTCAGTACCACGCAATAATTCCGGCTCAATTTTGATAGTAAAAACGCCCTGCTGGCGAGCAAAATCGCGCAGCACTGGCACTACCGAAGCTAACTCGCTAGCGGTTGCTACGCCCGGACCTTTCGGGATATACCATACTTTACCGAATAGGGGAATATGCTTTTCAATAGCGCCAATTGCTAACTCGCCGCAGATAATAAAACGCGGCCGCCAGTTAGCCAGCCGTTTCAAATTTAAAAAAACCGACCCTTGCAGCATATTGCCGCGATCGCTATTACGAACCACTAGATTATCCCAGCGGTTGATTTCATCATCAGTTGCAAAACGAATAGTCATAACTATAGTATAACACCTCCGAGTAGGGCTTACGGAGGTGTTATCGCGTGATTAACAGAGAAAATCTATTACGGCTGCGGGTTTGATAAGAAATCAATCTCTTTAATGACATCAAGCAAAGCCTGGGCGCGGCGAGATTCATCAGCAATATTTTTGGCGGCCTCATGCGCTGGCGCAATCAAGGTTTTGTCGTCCGTCGAGCGAATCAATAGCAGATAAGTGTCAAATTTTTCTTCAGCAGAGATGTTGAGCTTATCTACCAGCGGTCGAAGCTCTTTGATGGCTTCGTTCTTGACATTATCAAGATCGTTGTCAGCAACTGGCGTAACTGTAGCTGATGTTTTAGCCGGTTTTGGCTGTGCAACTGGTTCCGGCTCCGGCGCTGGCGGCAAATCAGGCAGCGGCGGCAATTGTGCTGCTGGTTGTGCGCTCGTTGCGCTCGCGCCGTTACTTACGCCAGCCAAAACCTTAGCGAGATCCTGATCGTCGCTAATTGGCTGCGTTGTTTGCGGTTTTATATCCATGTGCCCACCCTCTTCATTACTTTTATGCTTTATTTAGTATATACTGTATCATAGTTATAGGAAATATCGCAAGAGAAAGGTGATTTTACATGCTAGATGACTCTAATATTTTGAAGCAAAGAGACAACGGGGGCGCTCTCGAAGTTGCGGCTAAACTCTATCAACAGGCAAATTTTGACTGCCAACTGCGCGATGCCGAGCACGACGGCCGCGAACTGCGCAACATCATCGTCGCTGGCATGGGCGGCTCGGCGCTAGCGGCCGACCTCGCTAAGTCGCTGCTCAACGACACGCTATCAATTCCGTTCGACGTCGTCAAGGACTACGATTTGCCGCATTACGCCGATCACAATACCTTAGTTATCGCTAGTAGCCACTCTGGTAACACCGAGGAAACTCTATCATGCCTCAAGCAGGCGATTGAACACGGCTGCCAAATTGCTATCATTGCTACTGGCGGAGAACTTAACGAGATTGCTCAACGAGAACATATCCTATCAGCACTCATTCCCAAAGATTGCCAACCGCGCATGGCCGTAATTTATTCGCTGCGAGCGCTATTTGAAGTGCTTAATGCCTTCAAGTTGATTGACCGCACCTACATTGACGAACTAGCAGCTATTAGCACTTGGCTAGAGAAAGAAAGCGCGCTCTGGACCAAAGATGTACCGACCAAGCAAAACTACGCCAAGCAGCTGGCCTTAATCGCTGTCGGCAAAACGCCGGTTTTCTACGGCGGTAGTTTGATGGCGCCGCTAGCTTATAAGTGGAAAATCAGCTGGAACGAAAATGCTAAAAATGTCGCTTTCTACAACTATTTGCCAGAATTCAGCCACAACGAATTTATTGGCTGGACTAGCCACCCGGTCGAGAAGCCTTTCGCGGTATTTGATTTGCTAAGCGATCTCGAACACCCGCGCATTCTCAAACGCTTCTCGCTCAGCGATCAGATGCTATCTGGCAAACGCCCGAAATCAAATGTGGTACCGCTCGCAGGCAAAACACCGCTACAGCAGATGCTGTGGGGTTGTATTTTAGCAGATTTTGCCAGTATTTACGTGGCAATTCTCAATAATGTCGACCCGACCCAGGTTAACTTAATTGAAAAGTTCAAAAAAGCCCTCGAAAAATAAACGTGCGTGGAGATAAGTAAAAATAAAATAGACAGAATAAGCGCTGTCTATTTTATTTATCGTCTATCGGTAGAAATTCGGGCTCTAGTGGTATTGCCGCAGCGATTCAATAGTATTCTTGCGCGCCGCTTTCAGGGCAGGGTAAGTACCGAAGATTACGCCAGAGCCAACCGCCATCAACAACGCTGCAATCGCCGTTGACCAGGTCATTGTCGGCCCAAAGCTCATTTGCGAACTAATGATCACAGCTAACAAACAACCAACCAGATAACCGCAAGTGCCGCCTAGCAGGCTAATCATCAGCGACTCGACCAAAAATTGCCCGATAATCGTCCGCTGGCTAGCGCCAACTGCTTTGCGGATACCAATTTCGCGGGTGCGCTCAGCCACGCCAACCAGCATGATATTCATGATACCGACGCCGCCCACTACCAGCGAAATCGCTGCAATGGCCGCCATCACCGCTGTTAAGGCACTAAACAATTCGCCAGTCGGCCGGCCAATATCAGCGCCACTTAGAATAGTAAAGTTGGCTTCACCTAGGTGTTGTTTGAGGATTTTCTCTTTTAATTTATCTTTAACAGCCGAGACGTTATCCTTGTCCTTTGCCAGAACGTTAATTTGTTGAATCTGCGTACTACCTTTGTGCAGCAATTTACCTTGATTATAAGAGACAAAAATTGCATTACCATAATCAACGGTATTATAGTTAACCGGGTTAGCGCCAGTCTTGACAACGCCGATAACCGTAAACTGCTGGCCGTACATCGTGAACATCTGACCAACCGAACGATCAGTGTTGAATAGTTTAGTTGACAACTCGCTGCCGATCACTACTGCCGAATCGTCAGTTTCTTCGCCGAGGAACTGGCCGGCGTTCATTTTGATATCTGCCGTCTTGATAAACGCAGGAGTAGTAGAAAGTACAACATTATTAGCTGCCTCAGCTCGAGAGGTTTTAGCGGTAGCATTCAAAATCATTAGCGGCACCACTGCGTCGATACCGTCAATTGACTTAGCAGCCTCGATATCAGCCTCGGTTAATGAGCTAGTGCCGAATAACTGCTGCCCGGCCGGATTGAGATAGGCATTCAAATCGCGCGTCTGCGCGCCCGGACGGACGATCATTAGCTTGCCGTCATAGGTATTAACTTGGTTAGAGATCATTCCGCGAGCACCGTCGCTAATCGCCAAAATACACGTCACGCTAGCCACGCCGATAGCAATACCCAGCGCTGTCAGCACCGTACGCGCGCGGCTGCGCCGCAATGTTTGATAAGCATCGGTGATGTGTTCAACTGTCATTAACCTCATTTTTCGTCGTCCTCGCTCTTTTTGGCTATCTTTTTAGGCTTATCTTTTGTAGCTTCTTTGGCTTTTTTAGTGCCCTTATCCTTGGTATCCTTAGCATCTGCGTCATTCTTGTCTTTGGAAGCGTCTGATTTGTGCAGCGGGATTGCTACTTCCTTTGATTCGGTATGCGCCTCAACCGTCACGCGACGGTCGCTAGCAACCTTGCCGTCAAGCATGTTAATCACGCGGCTAGCATAGCTAGTCAGATTCGGGTTGTGGGTCACCATGACGATAGTATTGCCTTTTTTATGCAAGTTAGCCAGCTCCTCCATGATAACGTGGCTAGAGCGGCTATCAAGGTTGCCGGTTGGCTCATCGGCTAAGATAATGCTCGGTTTATTCACTAAAGCCCGCGCAATCGCCACGCGCTGCATCTGGCCGCCCGATAGCTGCCACGGCATGTAATATTCGCGCTCCTGCAAATGGAACGACTTTAGAATGCTACTAGCCATTTCCAGACGCTTGACGCGCGGTACACCTTTGTAAATCAGCGGTAAAGCGACATTTTCGAGCACTGTCAAGCGATTAATCAAATTAAAACTCTGAAAAACGATGCCAATCTTGTTAGAACGAATTTTGGCGTACTGCCGCTCTGATAGGCGAGCGGTCGAGTGCTCCTCGAACAGATATTCGCCCTGGTCAGGCCGATCCAAAAAACCAATGATATTAAGCAAAGTCGTCTTGCCGCAGCCGGACGGCCCCATCACGGCGATGAACTCGCCCTCGCGGATGGTCAGATCAATTTCATCGAGCGCATCGTGCGCCGCGTCACCTATACCGTATATTTTTGTAAGTTTTTTAAGTTGAATTATCGGCCTTGCTGTCTTTCGCGCTGTCATATTAATCTATTATAGACAAGTGACGTTTAATAAATCAACCGATGAAGATTGTGTAAAATACTACATTTTTAATTAGTCGGGCGCAGAGTAAAGCGCAATTCATATTTCTGGCGTTTTCTGGTAGAATTGTAAGCGAAGGAGAGGTGACCGAGTGGTTGAAGGTGCACGCCTGGAACGCGTGTGTGCGAGCAATCGTACCCAGGGTTCGAATCCCTGTCTCTCCGCCAAATATCACACCGCTTGGCTCGACGCCAAATCAGGAAACTTTGCCTCTAGTCGGCGCAAGCGCTTGTCCAATGAACCATACAAAGTATCGTCCACCAGCTCGCGGCTGCCAGATTCGTGGTAAAGTTCAAGTCGCAGACTAGCAATCTCGGCATGAATTTTGCCGTCTTCAGCTTTTAGCTCATTGAAGCCCTTATCCATTCGTAAATCCATATCTTTCACGATATCAACCAACGTTTTATGGTCGTTACGAATATCAGCGAGCTGCTCATCAATGCTGTTGAAACGTTCGTCGATCTGGGCAAACTGCTCGTCGTTTTTTTCGAAGCGTTTGTCTATTTGAGTAAAGCGCCTATCAATTCTTTCAAAGCGTCTGTCTATTTGAGCAAAGCGCTCATCAATTTGCTCAAAGCGCTTGTCTATCTGCTCAAAGCGCCTATCAATCTGAGCAAAGCGTCTGTCGATTTGCTCAAACCGTTCGTTCATCGTTTTCGCCAAATTGGCAACGATATCACTCAGTTTTTGTATCTGATTGGATAATTCCTCATTAGTCATACTTCTATTTAACCACAAACATCAGCAGCATAACAACTGTCTGCCAAACGAAAAGCGCCCGCCCAGCAGGGCAGACGTTCTCAATCATCAGACACGAACCATCCAATTCAGGCTCGTATAAAAACACGTGGTACACCCGGCGCGATTCGAACGCACGACCTCTGGTACCGCAAACCAACGCTCTATCCAGCTGAGCTACGGGTGCTAACTAGCTGATAATAGCATACTCAAACACTTTTCACAAGTGAAGCTTGGCTAGTATCCGGTCGATAAAATCTGGCTTGACCTCTTTCATCGGCAGACGCGCCGCTAGCATGTCGACAATTTTCTCGCCTGATTCCTCAGGGAAGTAAATATTCTGCCCTAATTGGAAGCGCTTGCGCGGAATTAACGCAATATGATGAACATTATTGATAGTGACAACATCAAACGATTTAAACTGATCATACAGCATTAGTCGGTCGCGAGCATACAAACCTTTGCGGGTCAGCGTGTAATCGATAATCTCTGGCGGCCGGTGCGCGTACACGCCCAGCGCCACCGCCATTACCGGCAACAAAATGGTGAATGTCAGCGAATTAAACGCAAAATAAGCAATCGCCATCATTATGAGCGTCGCTAGCGCCAAAGCTGCATACCACATCATTGAACGCTCGCTATAGAGATGCTCTGGACCTTGCCAGCGCACAAGAATTTCGCTATCGTCAGGCTCGACCGCTGGCGTTGCATCATTACCAAATGCTGGAGCGTTGTCTTCTACTGAATTAAGATCGGTTGGAGCAGTTGGATCAGCTGAATCTGCCTCCTCGGCATCAACTGAAGCTGGCTGAGTCAATTCTGCACTCGTATTTAACTCTGCTTCTGAAACAGCCGCTTGAAAAGGCGCCCCAGAAGCTGTCTCTGCTGGTTTTTGCCAATCTTGCGATGAGTCTTCTTGCATAACCGCATTATATCATGGCTGCAGTGATTACCACAAAAAAATAGAGGACAACAAACGGCCTCTATTTTTCTTGGCGGAGGAGGGGAGATTCGAACTCCCGCTACAGGTCTCCCCGTACTAACGATTTAGCAAACCGTCCCCTTCAGCCACTTGGGTACTCCTCCGAACGAAGCTATCACCAATAGTAAAGCTCCAATCGCTACCAGTTTAGCATATTTTACCATTGCTGCATAGATTTTTGATGATAACCATGTATACTAATAACTAGAAGGACTTCAAAAATCATTATGAAAAGCACTGATATTATCATTAGAATCCTAGTTTCAATCACCATCGCTATTGCTGCGCTGTCGCCGCTGCCAGTAGCAGCTATCGGCTCAATCGCAGACGGCGCTAGTTCGGCGCGCGGCGCCGACCAGCCAACCACCTTATTCGGCGAGTCTGGCGTATTTTCACGAGTGAGCAGCGTCTTGCTATTCATCGTTGGCGCCGTTGCTGTAATCATGCTCATCATCGGCGGGCTAAAATATATCGTATCTGGCGGCGACGCCTCGAAAGTTCAATCAGCCAAGAACACTATCCTTTACGCGCTAGTCGGTATAATCGTGGCAATTCTGGCCTACGCGGCCGTTAATTTCGTCATCGGCAATTTTATACCTAGCCCATCAGGTAGCGGTATTGGCGGCAGCGGTACTACTACTAGCGGCTATGGCGCCTCCAGCCGCTAAAATAATTTCATTTTTATAAAAGTAAATAAGGCATTTTCTTGGCGGAGAGGGCGGGATTCGAACCCGCGGTGAGTTGCCCCACGCTGGTTTTCAAGACCAGTACCATCAACCACTCGGTCACCTCTCCAGCGAACCCATTATATCAGAGATTAGCTACCCTGGGTAGGCTGCCGCGCTACTACTGCTACCGACACTTTTTCGACTCCGCTATCCAGTAGAGCTTTGGCAGCATAGTGCAATGTCGCTCCAGTAGTGTAAATATCATCGATCAACAAACAGCTAGCGGCCTCTGAGCTGTCGCAAACAAAAGCCTGCTTCGCTTGCTGCCAGCGCTCGCTCTTATCGGCAGTATGCTGGACTGATGAGGTTCGTCGATGCAGTATCGTACGATAAGGGAGCTTTCGGCGCCTAGCAAACTCCTTGGCTAACCTCGCTGCGTGATCGAAACCGCGCTGGCGAACGTGCGACGCAATCGTCGGCACTGGCACCACAATTGTCTCGGCAGGTAATTCTGATACGCGCGCATCTAGCAAATCAACAATCTCGCGATAAGCACCGCCAACTCGTTCGAATTTATAAGCACCAATCAACAGCTTCAAAGCACCGCTTCGTTCGCCAACATACCAAGCATTTTCAAAAGGCGCTCTCGGCTGGCAGCGCTGGCATAAACCGCTGGAATTACGAATAGTTTTCGCGCACAGCAAGCACCGCTGCGAAGCTCGCGAGATGATGTTATTTTTACAATTATCACAAATAATCCTGCCAATTTCACCGCAAGAACAACAGTAGTGGGGCGCTAGTATATTGAACAGGGAAATCATCATTGTGTTTTTTACACTCTTATGGTTTATACAGTTGATTATACGCTATGCATAGTCTATAATGATAGTATAAATTTCAATCAGCCAACGAGAATAGTGGAGGACATCAATGGCACGTAAACAAGATGACGATCTGTTGATCGGAGACGAGCTGGCTGCAGCATTTCTCAACGATGACAGTTTAACGAACGACAATAACTCGCCAGCCGCGGCAGCACCTCAGCAGCAGACCGATGATAGCGCCTGGCAAGAGCAAGAAGAAGACTTCCCAGGCCAGCTAGCCGTTGACGTCTACGAGACTGACGAATTGCTAGTGATTAAGGCTCGTACCGCTGGCGTCAACAAAGAAGATCTCGATGTTAGTATCTCTGACGGCATCTTGACCATCAGCGGCACGCTATCAAGCGGCGACGACACCGCCGTTTCGCGCTGGCATATCCAAGAATGTTATTGGGGCGAATTTAGCCGCACGCTAGCATTACCAGTAGCTGTTAAAGAAGACGAGGTGTCGGCAGTGCTCAAGGATGGTGTTCTAACTATTAGCTTCACCAAGGTCAAGCAAGAACAAGCCAAAAAGATCGCTATCCAATAGAGTAGAGAATTAGATAAAATAACCCGCAAGCAAACGCATAAACGCAAGCGGGTTTTTTGTTTTATAAACCAAAAACTAGCATACCAGCGGGAGAAAGCGAAACATATAAAATAACCGCGCCAATTCAAGCGCGGTTATTATGCTTTGAAAGCAACAGGTACTATTCTGACTTGACGAAGCTAGAGATCACGAAGTTGACTGCCGCGTAAGCTAGAATTGCCACTACAATACCAACTATCGAGTATAAAATAGTATTCTTGGCTGATTGCACCTGCGTCTGGTCGCCCTGCGAGGTGACGTAGCGAAAGCCGCCAATGATCAGCATGATTACCGATACGGCACCGATGATAAATAACAAAACGTTAGTGACAATAGTGAAGATAGGCGTCTGGCCCTGATCGCAACCATTTTCGTTGCCAAACAAACAAGCTGATTGATCCTCGCCTCTAGCAGACTCAGCTCCACCTGATATACTTAGCTGCTTTTCCTTACCAGTACCACTCATGGTTTTCTTCAGCGGAGCAGCAAACGCTGGCGCCGGCTGAAGCATCACGCCAGCCACCGACAATACCAGCGCAGGCACGGCTAGCAAGCCGAAAATACTGTCTTTATTTAATTTAATTCTCATACGTTCGATCCTTTCTGTATGATTTATTGGTCCTATATGGGTTATTATACAACATTTGATAAATAATTGGGATTGCTTTTACGCTTCATTATTAGATAGCAACAGGTAATAAAAACGCATCAGACAAACTGAGTAACAACAAAACTAACAATCGCGTAAGCAGCTATCGACACTACCACGCCAATAACAGCGTACAAAATAGTATTTTTAGCCGATTGCATTTGAGTCTGGTCGCCCTGCGAGGTGACATAGCGAAAACCGCCAATGATAATCATAATCACCGATACGGCACCCATCAGAAACAAGAGTATATTGGTGACTGTCGTTAATACTGAGCTTAGACTATTAGGAGTAGAACTAGTCCCCGATGCTGACAAGCCTTGATCTATGCATTGCTTGGCACTACCGCACGACGCAGCCTGGACTGGTGTGCCAGCAAAAAACAGCGTTGATACGCTCAGTACTAACGCCAACACTGTCATTATTATATTTTTTTTCATAATTGCTCCTTTCTAGCTATAAAAACTATCAACAACCAGCATTACAATTGCCCTAGCAGCTATCGCCACCACTAGCCCGACAACCGCATACAAGACAGTATTCTTGGCTGATTGTAGTTGCTGCTGATTGCCCTGCGAGGTAATATAACGAATGCCGCCAACAATAATCATAATTACTGATATTGCCGCCAACAACCAAAATGCCCAACTAATCGGCGTAGAAATCGTCGTATGCGTGTTATCAATTTCATTGTGCTTGATGAGATCGCAATCCTCTTTATCGTAAGTGCCGCTATCGCAGGCGCCATGCAATTGAGCCGCCTGGACCGCTGTTGGCATTACCACCATCGCTACCAGCGACACAATTCCAGCAATTACAACTGCTAACACGGCTATTCTACGCATAATTAGAAAAACGCTCCGTTCACGAACATTATTATTGCTGCCGACATGTAAACAACCACTAGACCAACAACAGTATATAACATAGCATTTTTAGCCTGAGCCACCTTGCTAGGGTCGCCTTGCGACGTGGCATAGATAAATCCAGCAATCACCAGCACAATAACTGCAATAACCGTTGCCCAGAAATACGCCAACCTGATTATACCTGGCAAAGCATCATTATCTGTCTTGGTCGGGAAATAAAGAATACTGTTTGCATCAATCTTGCGCGCAGCAAGGACAATCGTTTGCCAGATCATATAATGTCTCCTATGACATTAACAATTTGCACGGCGAGCATAGCAATCACGAAACCTATCAGCGCGTTCTGTACCGTCTTTTTAGCGCCAGCGACGCCTTCTGGCGAGCCAGTACTATACATATAGGCAATACCGCCCTTGATCAAGAAGAATATAGCTACATACGTAGACGCTATCAAGAGACAACGTACAACATTAGCGCCGATCTTGAACCCAGTGCGGCTAAAATCAATTTTGTCGGGCTCGCTAGCCGATTTCAGGCCTTCAAACTCGCAGTCGCCGCTAGACCCCTTAGTCATCATGCCATTGTACCAAGCAGGCATAGCAAAGACGTAAGCATCACACGACGCATCAGCCGCATAAGCTGCCGACGGGACAGCCGCAGAGAAGAAAACTGTACCCGCTATCACCGCTGCTAAAGCCAAAAATACGCGCTTCATTAGTTGAAAATCCCTCCTGGAATTAGCCAATTCAGTGCCAGATACATTAAACCAAACGCTATAATACCGACAGTCGTATTGGTCATAATCGTTTTGGCTTGAGCAACCCGGTTGCTATTAGCATCGCCGCTAGCATAGAGAACGCCCGCCCAGATAAACATGCCAATCGCCACAATTCCAACCAAAGCAACCAGTATCGTCAAGAAAAAATTGAGTAAGGCAAATATCGCCTCGCTATCTTCGGCCTTGGAACAGATCTCGCTCGGCAACACCGCGCAATCCAACGCGTAAACCGACCGGCTAAATAGCAATAACGCGCCAATAGCACTGGTTAGAGCAATCAGACAGGTTGTTAGTTTCTGTTTCATAACGCGTATAGCTTCCTAATTAGAGTATAGCGCTGGTAGTCCATATTTGCAAACATTTTTGACAAACATTAATATTTCTTATAATGCTCATTGACTTTTTGTAGCAAAAGTGCTATAATGAATAGTAGTATGCGGGATTGGGTAAGAACATGCCTGCAGGGTAGGATATCCTTGCGGCAAGGATTTTTGGTGCTCTCGGCAGTAACGATAGCATTATTTGCTAGTGTTCTAGCACTATCGCGGCCAGTAGCAGCTGCCGATGCCGAGCGTTCTACCAAAAACGATACCGTTATTTACCAGAAACACACCTATACCAGAATCGACAAAGCGTCGTTTGCTAGCGGCGAAAAAACCAAAAGTCTGCCGATCGCTGGCTACGACGGCTACAAATACGAAGACAACGAAGGTATCCACCTCATCTTGACCGAAGGCGACGCCAAAACTGCCACCGAAGGCCAGGCGGTTAGCTATCTTTTGCGCAGCGGTATATACGATCCATCGACGCAATCCTCGTCAACCAAAGTATCTATCGCCAACGCACCAGAAGCAGACGGCGATGATGACGGCGACAACTGTAAAGTTAACGTCGGCTGGTTCGTCTGCCCGGCTACGCAGCTTATCGCCGACCGGATGGACGGCGTACTCGACATCATCAAAAGTTTCCTGATCGTCCACACGCTGCAAACCGACACCACCAAAAACAACCCGATTTACGAAATCTGGCAAAAAGTCCGCGACGTTTCCAATGTCTGTTTCGTCCTGGTGTTTTTGCTGATTATTTACGCGCAAATCACCAACCAAGGCCTGAGTAACTATGGTATTAAATCAATGCTGCCGCGCTTAATCATTGGGGCCATTTTGGTCAACGTTTCGTATTGGATATCTGGCGCTTTAGTCGATACCTCGAATGTACTCGGCTCGTCAATACAACAGTTCTTTACCGACGTCCGACACGGTTTGTCTAGCCACGGCCGTCTAGGCGACGAGCTGTCATGGACTGGCGTCACTGGGGTAGTGCTAGCTGGCGGCGGCGTACTCGGCAAGGTGGTCGTCGCTAACGGCGGTATCGGCCCGTCGCTAACACTGCTAACCACGATGTTAGTCGGCGCTATCGTCGCAGCCATCGTGGCGATGGTGGTTCTGGCTATGCGCCAAGCGCTAATCACCCTGTGTATCATCGTTGCACCGCTAGCTTTCGTGGCTTACGTATTGCCGAGCACAAATAAATATTTTGATAAGTGGAAAGATCTTTTTGCCACCATGCTGCTAATGTTCCCGCTTATATCGTTCATTTTCGGTGCGGCGCAGCTAGCCGGCTACGCTATCATCGCTAATGCCGGCGACTCAATTACCCAAATCATCATCGGCTTAGCTGTGCAGGTTGCACCGATCGCCATCACACCGCTTATCATCAAGCTTAGCGGTAATTTGCTCGGCAAACTCGCTGGTATTGTCAACAATCCGAACCGCGGTATCATCGATCGCACCCGCAACTGGGCGCAGGAACGCGCTGCTTACCAAGCCGCCAAAAATCGCGCTGGTAAGAGCCTAATCAACACCGACAAAGGTATCTTCAGAAGGTCGCCGAAGCTAAAAAGAGCCGCCCGCGCCATCAACAGAGCCCACGGCAGCCGCGCTAACTTTGTCAACTCGGCCGTACGGCGGCAACATCGCCGCACACAGCGCCGCAAAGGCTTAACCGCCGCTTATGAAGCCGCCGCTAGCAACAACGCCACTGAATGGGATAACGACCGCTATGGCCGGCGCTCTGTCCAGACAGTCGAGGGCGAAAACGAAGCCCGCAAATCAGAAATCGGCAATACCTTCTACGCCACGCCGCACGGCCAGGCGCTTGAAGCACGCCGCCGCCGGGCCAGTATCCACAAATCCGAGCTTGACAACGCCTTCGACCGCGGTCATCAAAATCTGACACACCGCCAGCAGCTCGCCGAAATCGACAAAGCTCGCGTCCAAAATGAATTCAACGAAAGCAGAGCCGGCCAAGAAGTCGATACCGCCCGGCGCACCGTCGAGGCGCACAAACAGCGTATCAGCAACGACCAGCAAGCTCGCTGGGATACCTTGGCGCAAACCAGCCCAGGCTACAAAGCGCTAGAATTGAGCGTCAAGAAGAGCGAATTCGATGCTGCCCGCGCTAAAGAAAAACTTGGCAAAATGCACGCCGAAATTATCGCCCAGGGCGACCAAAGCGAACATGTTGTCAACCTGCGCGGCGCTAATGCTCCAACACAAGACTATGTACTGCACGTTGCCCGCGACATCAAGCGCGCCAACATCGAAACCAACCTGACCGCCGCTGCCAAACGCGCCGCCGAGCAGGCGCTGTCCAGCGAGGTCAATACTATGATGCTCGACAACACCGTCCGCGTCGACGGCAAGCTAGTCCGCGAATACGCCGCAGGCATCGGTAACCAATCAGCAGTACTGGCCGAATACGTGGCTAAATCGCGCAAAGAAGCCGGCGAAAAGATCGCGCAGCAAGCCGAACTAGCACACCACTTCAAACTCGACGCTGGGCAAATTGAAGCGCTGGCTACCGGCAAACTAGGCACCGACGCCACTGGCCAGCCAATCACCCAGCTGCGCGTTACCGACGCCGCTGGCCGCAGCTATGCATTCGACGCTCGCGACGACTACGTCCGCGACATGTCGATCGCTGAACTGTTCGACGTCGGCTCATACGAGCAAAAGATGAATGTCGTTAAGCAAACCGGCAGAGTAGTCGACGAACATGGCAATGTAATATCTACTGGCTACAATTACGACTTCCGCCGCTCGGTCGAGCAAGCTATTATCAAAACTAAATTCATGCAAGCAGCGCCAGCCCTCAGTGACAAATCGCTCAAGGCTGTCCTCAACGGCGAATTCTACGGCGACGAAAGCCTGCAATACCAGTCCTTCCGCCAGATTCTTGAGGGCCGCATCAAAACCAGCACTATCGCTAATGCTAACGCTAACGCCCTAGCTGTGATGTTCGCCGACGTCGAGGCAAGCGACCTGACTAGGACGCAGTTCAACAAGCTCATCGAAGACAGCATCAGGTCCGAGCAGAAGAAACTCGGCGATAAAGGCCTGCCGAACAGCGAAGCAGACGCCCGCCAGAGCCTGATCAAGCGGTTCAACAAGCGGCGCCGGAATGCCCGCAAGATGGCTGTCCAAATCCTCAACACGCCAACCGTGCGCCAGCCTATGACCGACCAAGCCGTCGACGTCCTCAAGGAATTCGCTGGCGATTTGTACGACGGCGACGATGACGATGACGACGATGATTAGCGAAAAATAGCACCGCCAGCTTGATTATTTCGCCATAAAGATGTATAATAATACTACAAATGCGAGGTGGGTCGCATAGACATCATAAGCCACTAATCCCGAAGGAGGGGATTGAAGTTTTATGGTAAAAGGTCCAGATCTACTCAATAAAAAGGTTAGCCGCGGCGAGCTACTAAAGTTTGCAGGAATCGGTCTAGGAATATTGGCCGCAGGAGCTTGCGCTAAAGAAACTGGCTCCGCAGGGCCAACCGAACCAACAGCCGACACAAAACCCGTGCCGAGACCAACTCCTGAAGCAACGCCAACACCCGTAGAAACCGCCAAGCCGGTAGAGCAAGAACCTCTACCAGACCCTGAACAGCTTATCTCGCGCGAAATAGCAGAGAAATTATTCAAATTTCCAAACTGGAAAAGCGCGGTCGCCGAGGCCGGAAGCGAAAAAGCCGCTGCCGACAGCATAGCTGAAAAACTCAGGGGTATGGTAGACGGCATTCTTAACCCTCTATCCTTAGTTAGCGAAGAGGATCGTGCAGAGCTAGGGCTAGGGCAGCGCGTTCAGAACGAAGAACTAAATAATTTCCGCGAAAATCTCCAAAAACGTGTCACGGAACTATTTCTAGAACTTACGACGGTCGATCCTACCCAGGGGTCTATACCAGAATCTATGGCATGGCTTGCTAAAAGAGGAGGAAATAACACTTTAGTAGCTCTGACTCAATGCGGCAATCCTGAATCGCTAAATGGAGACCCATTGTTCTCCAGAACTGTTGAACGCGAAGATGATTTAAAGGGAGAAGGAAAAGTATTGTATTTCACCAATTCTCCAACCCAACCGCATAAAATAAGAATCGGGACCTCCTTTGTCATGAGAGACAACCTAAACCCAGAGCCTGACTCAACTGCTTGTCAAGCGTTAGATAGAAAGATACAAGAAGATAGCGAAGCTAGCGAAAGTAAGTTTTTCGTATTTGACTTCACACCACCGGAAAAAGAAGGTCCTATGAAACTGGTAGATTTCAGGATAAAGAATTCAGTCAACGAACCATAACAACTGAGTTGTAAGTTTATATACAAGAGAAAGGTTAAAAATCTTATGATAACCCCCGAAAATGTTAGTCGTCGTGATATGCTATTGTTGGGTCTTGCCGGTATCGGAACGCTAGCAACAACAGCTTGCGCTGGAAATTTCACAGAGCAAACTAGTCCTAGCAACATACAAACACCAACAGAAATACCAACAAGGATAAGAATACCAAGTGCTTCAGAGCTCTTATCAGATAGAGAAATGAGAGAGGCATTTAAATTTCCGAATTGGCAAACAGAGCTACAAAATGCCGTCAACGGAGGACATAGCGAAGAAAAGATTGGCGACAAATTGGCTGCTTCTGCTACTAACATGTTGAACTTTCTTGCAAACCCTATGCTACATGTTGACAAAGAAATCGCCGAACAATTGAAGCGAGCTAGCCTGGAAAAAGATTCAATAGAAAAGTTCGCTGAAGATCTCCAAGAACATGTCGCATTAGAATTCGCTAACACAGCAATAGTTGACCCTAACGTGGTAGAAATAAAGAGGTTCCTAGCATGGATAAACAACCGAGGCATTAAAGATACTGGACTATTTTTAAGCCAGGAGTGCGGCTCTGTTGGGAAGTTGACAACAGGAGACCAATTCTACAGAACATTCAAACTCGTGGATGGTAATACAGAATATGGCGTAGATTCAAACTCAAACCGAATAGTAACTTTCAGGATGTCTACAGAGAGTAATTTGAGTCCAAGCAAATGCGAAGAATCCTATCGGGCACTAGAGCCAGAAACAGAAGAAAATGAAATCACATTAGTCTTTGAACAACCACGCAGAGATGATTATTATACGCCTATGCGTATACAAAAAGCATACTTTAATAGAGTGTAGTCTAATATTTGCATAAAAGTACAAGCGCAAAATACCAGTCAAAATGGCTGGTATTTTATATTGTATATTGATAAACTATATAGTAACCATGAGAGTAATAAAAAAAATAATCTTAATATCTCTAGCCGCTATTATATCATTGACATCAGTGGTAACAATTCTGTCTCGATCTACTACGGCAAAAAAGGGCGACCCTATCTATACTAGGCAGTCGATAGAAAATGAGGGCCAAAGACGTTTGAAATTAAACTCACTCGCCGCATGTTTTGAGATACAAAGCGGAGACTCTAGAAATTATTACGTATCTGAACTCACGCCAACAAAAGGTGCGATAGTGTCGACATCTACTAGTCTACCGCTTTTTACTGGACAAGTGGCTGCAGGCTTTATTGACACAGACAACGGTGACATGAATTGTGCAAGTTATCAGTACGAGACCATAATAAGCCTTTTGCACGACGCAGGCTGGCAAGGCGCCACTCTTTTTAGTATTTTCTGTGGCATGGGAGAAGATTATATTAATGGAAAAGAAAAAGCCTGCAGCGGAGAACTAACAAGTGGCGACTATGTAGGTATCAAAGAGCACAACATAGCAAACGCCATAGCAGCAGTCGCCCCGCTGAATGAATACGCCTACTATTTAGGGTATCAAGCACTTAAAAGCGATATCATGTGCGGCGATTTTACAGACATGGGGATCGTTGGTACGGACATCCAGTCTACCGACATAAATTCAAGTACAGATGCTACGGTTCCTGTCTTTATATACAATAGCACAACAAAACTAGGCACTACCGAAAACCATGTATATAGACTCAATAATCCAGATAAAAAAGTGTCTCCTTTTAATCCTACAGAAAATGGATTTTTAAAGCCTATGGAATGGTCGTGTAAAACTATTGCAGCTGAATACATGTCTAGGTGGCTTAAGGATTATAAATTGTACAAAGAATCATCGACATCAAACCCGGCTATAACAGTACCAGCCCCTAAGACGGCCGAGGAAGCATGTAGTGATCCAGCAGTAACCAATAAGGAAGCTTGTATAGATGGATATAATCATGCAAGTCAAGGTGAACAATATTGTAACGAAAAATATCCCACCAAAGGACCTAACGGTGAAATTATTATAAGAAGTGAAGAAATTGAAAGTTGTAAATTAGGTATCTTCTTTGCAACGAAGAAAGCACCCAATCCCTCCAAGGATCCAAACGGAAGCGATCCTATAACAGATCCGACAGCAAGCGCAAACCCGCAAGGAAACTCAGAAGAAGACCAAGAAAACTGTAAAATCGACTATATTGGCTGGGTAATTTGCCCAGTCGTCAATACTCTAGCCAGTATGTCTGAGGGGGCACGCGCGAGACTAGTCAAAATGTTAACTGTTGATACGAAAAGCATTCTAGGCGATACTTCCGAGGGCTCTGTCTATTCGTATTGGTCGAAGATTCGCGATTATGCGAATATCTTATTCGTCATATTCTTTTTATTCGTTATCTATTCGCAGATAACTGGGTACGGTTTAGACAATTACGGCATCAAACGCATGCTGCCAAAATTAATAGTAGGCGTAATCGCAGTTAATATATCATTCTATATATGTGGACTACTAATAGACTTGTCGAACGTCGTTGGGTCAAGCGCTTTCAATTTCATCTCGACCGCTGCTGTCGGTGATATGCCAGCAGGAGATTGGAATGATAGCGACCAAGGATGGATTAGCAGCATCGCAGCTGGTGCTCTATTGTTGACGGTAGGATATTTCGCGCTAGCAACAGTGATTTCGGTATTGCTATTTGTGGTAATTACGGCAGTGACTACGATTTTCTTGCTGGGCGTACGAGAGGCTATCATCATCCTATGTACCGTGATATCACCGCTAGCATTTGCCGCGATGATAATGCCAAATACCGAAGGTTTGTATAAAAAGTGGTGGAATGTCTTTAAGGCCTCCCTAATGGTGTTCCCGATGGTGGGGCTAGTGTATGGAGCTAGTAATTTAGCAGCAAGAATTCTTGGCGCTAGTGTTGAGAAAAATGATTTTATTTTGAAATCTGTCATTACTCTGTTGATATTCGCACCACTGCCAGTAGTACCAAAACTAGTCAAAAGTGCTGTCGAGATAATTGGCATCGGCGGACTGGTAGCTGGAGCTGAAAAATGGATGAATAAAAAGCGAGGTGCGATGACCGACAAGGTTGGTAAGTGGAGAGAGAATAAACTCACTAGCCAGTTTGGTAAGCATCGCCGCGAAAAGGCGCAGCTTAGGAACGCTCAGATACGTGGCGGCACTTATCGAGGTAGAGGAGGGTTTGTCAACCCTAGAAACTGGCGATCAGGAGCCAACAGAAGATTCAATGCCATGAGCGGTGATTTCGGCCAGAAACGCAAACTAGCCGGCTCTGCAGCAGCATTAGCGGAAGACAACGAACGTATGAAGGCTGCCAACGCCTGGATCGCTGACAACAATATGTCGTCTGATCGCCTGGCCGAGATAGCCACCGGCTTCACTAAAAATGCAAAAGGCGATATAGTGCCAGTAGACCTGAAGGGTATATCATCATATCAACGGCGCGCCGCCATGCAGGCTTTAGCCCCGCATATGACCAGCAAACAAGCATCCGACCTGGCTGAAGCTTCGGCATCATTCGGGGACGCATCGCTGCAAAAAGAAGCCGCCAACGCCATCGCTGAGTCTGGTGCCAAGAAAGCGCCGTGGTTAGGCGGTAAGCAACTAGAAGCTATCAGACAGGGTACTTATAACGAAGAAGAAGCTATGGGAGATTATATCAAGAACAAAGCCAGCGGTTCAGGCCTAGCTAACGCAGATGCAGATGCCGTCAGGAGGATGGTGAAGTTTTCAACAGACCAAGCTCGCCATAATGCCGATAACTCCTACATGCAATCGCTGATGAATGCCCGGGCGTCATTAGAAAATGATCCCAAGACAGCTGGTACTGTTCCAGCCTCGGTACGCGCGGAGATTAATAAAATTCCTCCTATGCCGCGGCAGCAAGCCCATGGCGCTAGCAGTAGTGCTAGCAACGGCCAAGGCCAGCAGAATCCTAGTGGTAGTTCTAACAGCGGCAGTGGTGGTCCCAGCCCTAGAAGCAGCACCCCGCCGCCAAACCCAGGTCCAGCACCAGGCCCTAGCGGCGGTAGCCAAGGCAATCCTAGTGGTAGCGGACAAAATCCTCAGAATTCTACACCGCCACCAAAACCTAGCACTCCTAACTCTAACTCTAGCTCTAGCAGCGATTCTAGCAGCAGCTCTAGCGATTCCAGTAGTAGCGATGACAGTTCTAGCTCCTCTGGAGGGGGGGATACGACGACGCATAATGGGCAGACGTTTACCCAGACTAGCAGCGGATTATACATACCGAAGCACTAATAGCTGCATCATAAAAGTATTTTATGCGCTATAATAAGCAGTATGGCAGAATATAAAGTCGCACAAGACGTCGAGGCAGAAGACAAGCTGATCGGACCGTTTAGTTTTCGGCAGTTCATCTACCTGATAATTGCTGCTGTTGCTGTTGCCTTAGCCTGGGGATTGGGTCAGATATTTATCGGTTTGGCAATTATTCCTTTGCCAGTTATCATATTTTTCACCGTGTTGGCGCTGCCGCTGCGCAAGGATCAGCCGATGGAGATCTATGTAGCAGCTATTATCTCTTATAGACTGAAGCCACACAAGCGCGTCTGGTCGCCCGACGGTATCGAATCGCTGATCGAGATAACCGTACCAAAAGCTGTCGATGAACATCTGACAAAAGACCTATCGCAGATGGAGACCGAAAAGCGCCTGTCGTATCTAGCAGATATCGCCGACACCAAGGGTTGGTCGATCCGCCATACTACCGAACCAACCCCGAACAGTTCGATGGTGTCAGACCAATATTACGCAGCTCAGCAGACAGTTGGTATGCTCGACGAAGACGGCAGTGTCGCCAGAAAGTTCGACGCTATGATTTCGCGGGCAGACCAAGAGCGCCACGACCGAATTATCCAAAATATGTATTATCAAGCGCAGACGCAAGCGCCAACACCGCAGCCGACGACCAACCAGACGCCGCCTCCTCAGGCGCCTCAAGCCTTTGATAATGATAACGTCGGTGATACGGCCGTGCAAAACGATGAACATTTACCAAAGTTCAACCCTTACCCGACCATTCACCAATCAGTTATCCAGCCTACGAGCCAGCAGAGCAACACAACCGCCAACAATCCTATTCAAGCTAGCTCAACAGAGCCAACCAAGCCAGCCGAACCAACAGCAAACACTAGCGCAACAGCGGCTTCAGATGATATAATTAGTTTAGCTAATAATAGCGGCTTGTCGATCGCCGCCCTGCAGCACGAAGTAGATCGAGTCAAACAGAAGAAAGAAGACAGCGAAGTATTTATTTCGCTGCGCTAGGCAAAGAAAGGAGTGGGGGTGCCGCCAAACAATTTACCGCCGAATCAAGCACCAATGCCAGCGCCAATGCCGCCGGCTATTGCTGGTTCTGGGCAAAATATCGCGGCACCAGGCGACGCCGCTAGCAATCCTGGCGCACCATCATCGACCGACCCGAAAAAGGGCAAGGGTAAAGAACAGCCAAAGGCCACTAGCACCCAAAATTCCCTGATTTTTTCAGAATTACGCGACAGTATGGTGGTGATGAACGACGGATCGTTTCGCGCTATTGTTGCTTGCAAATCGATCAACTTCGACCTGATGAGCTCGCGCGAACGCGACGGCGTCGAGCTAAGCTATCAAGATTTCCTCAATGCTTTGTATTTTCCAATTCAAATATTCATTCGCTCGCAGCGGGTTGATATCGGCCCCTATCTCGATAAGCTCGATGCTCTGCGGCGCGACCAGGACAACATGCTGCTAGGCGTATTGATGGACGATTATATCAACTTTATCGATGTTTTGTCGCAAGAAGCTAACATCATGGACAAAAGCTTTTTTGTGGTCATTCCGTATTTTCCGACTGGTGACGTTACCAATATCGTCCAACAGAGCAAGGGGATATTCTCGATATTATTTGGCAGCAAGAAAGAAAATGTCACCAAAATCGACACCCAAACCTACGCCAAAGCCAAAGAAGAAATCAAAAACCGCGTCGATTCGGTGATTGGCGGGCTAATGCGCGTCGGCGTTTATTCTATTCAGCTCAACACCAAGCAGCTAGGCGAATTATATTATAATATATATAATCCAGACACAGCTGTACGAGAGCCGCTTGACGACTTTGGCGATGTAGCATCGCTATACGTCCGCAAGGGCGAAGGTAATAATCCGTACACCCACGAGGAGGTTAGGTGATGGCCCGCAAGAAAAAGATGGATCCGCTAGATATCGCCGCCCAGCAACGCGAGCGCGAGCAGGCAGAGGTCGAACAAGCTTTCCTCAAGGGTATGACTACGCTGCGCGATTTAATCGCGCCGAGCAGCCTCGAAATCCATTCGGCTTATTTCCGTATCGGCACCAAATACGGTCGAACTATGTATGTCTATGGCTATCCGCGCCGGTTGTATACGGGCTGGCTATCGGGATTAATTAACATTGATCAAGTCCTCGATATCAGCATGTTTATTTATCCTGTCGATACAGCGATTGTCCTCAAAAACTTGCGCAAAAAAGTTACTCAGCTAGAGGCCGATATGGCAATTAATGCCGAAAAAGGCAAGACGCGCGACCCAGCCAAAGAAGCTGCCCTGCAGGATGCCGAAGAGCTGCGCGACGAGCTGCAGGTCGGATCAGAGCGCTTTTTCCGCTACGGCCTGTACGTGACGATTTACGGCGATAGCTTAGAGGAATTAGGCTATGTACAGCACTCGATCGAAACATTCTTCGGGCAGATGCTGGTTTATAGCAAAACCGCCTCCAGCCAGCAAGAACAAGGCCTAAACAGTACGGTGCCGCAAATGAGCGACCAGCTGCAAATTCGCCGCAATATGAACACTGGCGCCGTCAGCACCAGCTTCCCATTCACTAGCGCCGACTTAACCCAAGAAAACGGTATTTTGTACGGTATCAATATGCACAACAACGGCCTGGTGATTTTCGACCGCTACACGCTAGAGAACGCCAACATGGTAGTATTCGCTAAGTCTGGCGCTGGCAAGTCGTTTACTGTCAAGCTAGAGGCTCTTCGCAGCATGATGATGGGCGCCGATATCCTGATTATCGACCCGGAAAACGAGTACCAACGGCTAAGCGACGCTGTTGGCGGCAGCTATATCCGGCTCAGCCTCAGCAGCGACACGCGAATTAATCCTTTTGATCTGCCAAAAGTTATCGATAACGAAGAAGCCGACGACGCCCTGCGCGCCAATCTAGTGACACTGCACGGATTGCTGCGGCTGATGCTAGGCGGAGCTTCAGCTAATAGCGCTGGTATCGGCTTATCGCCATCCGAAGAGGCCGACCTCGACCAAGGCTTGATTGATACTTACGCTCGCGTCGGTATCACTAGCGATCCATTGACGCACACTTCGGTACCGCCGACAATGGGCGATCTATATGACACTCTGTTACACATGGGCGGTACCGGCCCGCAGTTGGCGCAGCGCCTGCGCAAATACACTACCGGTACGTTTGCTGGTATCTTTAGCCAACAGAGCAATATTGATATTAACAACAATATGGTAGTCTTTAACATTCGCGACCTCGAGGACGAATTGCGGCCGGTGGCCATGTATATCGTCCTTAGCCACATTTGGAATATTGTCCGCACCCAGCAGAAAAAGCGTATGTTAATCGTCGATGAGGCTTGGCAGCTGATGAAATATGACGACTCGGCGAACTTTATGTTTAGTTTAGCCAAGCGCGCTCGTAAATATTACCTGGGCCTGACGACTATCACTCAGGACGTCGAGGACTTCATGGGCAGCAAAATGGGCCGCGCCATTGTTTCGAACTCATCAATGCAGTTACTACTAAAGCAATCGTCGAGCGCTGTCGATGTGCTTGGCGATGTTTTCAAATTAACCGAAGAAGAACGCAAGCGCCTAGCTAACTTCCCGGTCGGGCAGGGGTTATTCTTTGCCGGGCAGAATCACGTTCATATCCAGATTGTCGCCAGCGACACCGAAACTGGCTTGATTACCACCAACCCGCAGGCAACACTGCAGCAAGCCGCCGCAGCCGCTGCCGAGGAGCAGACATAATAGCTTAAAAAGGTTATAATAAGATTATGCCGCTAGGTACAAGAGAAAGACCAGATACCAGTCAAGACAACGCCGACGATTTCGACCAGTGGGAGCGTCAGATGCAGCCATCCGCAGGCCAAGGCCATGCCGACGATTTCGACGCCTGGGAGCGCGAAATGTCGCCGAGCCAGGCGCACTGGGATGATACCGTCAGCCGAAATTTGTCGAGGATGGAGAACAAAAAACCAGCCAAACACGGCAACGAAGCGGCTAACAGTAGCGGTAATAGTAGTGACGACGCCGCTGGCAATATCAACAACAAAGAGAAGCAGTCGCAGCAGCAAGACGGCTGGCGCGACAACACCTCGAGAGACCTAAACAAAACTAAGAAGGGCAAGGGTAAATCAGGCGGCTTTTCGGCTATGAATAAGCTCAAACGATTTGGCCCGACTGGCGCGGTAGCCAGCATGCTACTAGTCGGTGCTGTTGGTATCGGTTCGTCGACTAGCATCATGGGCTCGTTACTGGTATCCATCAAAGAGTCAATCGTCACCAATATCGATCAGCAGCAATATACATCATCGTCGCGATCAAACCGAATTTTGTCGCGGCGCCTGGCTGATGACGCCACATCTGGATCTTGTACTCTGGTCAAAATCGCCTGCCGTTTTCACAAACCGACCGATTACCAACTAAAACAGCTTGATAAGGCTGGCGTCAAGGCTCTCGACGAAGCCGGCGAAGTTATCGAAAAAGGCAAGCTAATCGGCGGCAAACGGCCAGCTCACTATCTGATAGACGGCGAGAAGATATCCGCTAAAGATTTCAAAAAAGCATTACGCAATAATCCTAAACTCCGCAACGCTTTCCGGCGCGCTTTTAACCCGCGCTGGGTGAACTGGGTTGACGACGCCGCGGTCAAGTTCCTCAAGAAAATAGGCGTCACCAAAAAAGTAGCAGAAAAGTTAAACTCCAAAAAAACCAGAAAGGCTCTAACCGAAGCCACAGACGAATTAACGAAAATCGAGGACAAAGCGGCTGATAAACTGAATAAAGAAATCGCCGAACAAGCTGGTGATTACGCTACAAAAGAAGCCAAAAAAGCCACCAAAAAGAAGGGGAACGACGTCAAGCTAATGATGGCTCAAGGAATCTGCGCGGCAGCCAAGGCGCCAAATGTGGCAGTCAATATCAATAAGGCTTTTCGAATCGCCCAGTACGCTAAACTAGGTTATACCTTTTTGACAGCCGCTGATGCTATCAAAAAGGGCGAGGCCACTCCAGAAATGGTTAATAACGTAGCGACTATCCTCACTCAATCATATACTAAGTCCGACGGTACTATCAAAAAACCCGCTACCGACGCTAAACTGATGAAATATACTATGGGTCTAGGCACCGCTGGCAGCTCGTCGTCGTATATACCAGGAGTTGGCGGCACTCTAGCCACCTATCTAGGTGTTGTCAATAGCGAGCCTGTCAAAATGGGATGCGACCTGATCGGCTCGACAGCAGCCGAAGTCGGCGTCGATGTTTTTGACGGCCTCAGGGCTGGACTAGGGCCGATTGGCTGGGCCTGGGTAGGGGGAGAACTCCTAATTGAGGGTTTATTGACATTTGACACCGTACAAGAAAAACTAAGCTCAGTCATGGGAACTATTGTGCAGACCTCTATTGACGCATTCACCAAATGGGTAGATATGAAAGCATTAGCCGAATACTTCCTAGGCAACAAGACCAAAGGAGCAACCGGCACTGATGTCGGCGACATCACTGGCGTGGGCTTATCAAACAGCATGGCCGACCAAGCCAGCTACACTGGCAATGCACCGCTAACCGTCCAGCAAAAAGTTGCCTTCGACGAGCAAATTGTCCAGCCCGAGCGTATTGCCCTAGCCGAAGAAGACCGCTTAACACACAGCCCATTCGACATCTCTAGTCCGAATACTTTCCTGGGGTCAATCGCTATACGATTCGTACCGTATTTAGGTATGGCGTCGAGTCCATTAGCGTTCGTGTCGGCTATCTCGTCGATATCTACCTCGTCGCTATTTAACTTATTCAATCCATCAGCTTATGCCAAAAATATCATTGACGAGAACAAATGCACGCAAAACTCCGTACTAGCCAACGAAAAAGACATTGCTGTCGGTCCAGCCTGCGACGTTCAATACGGCGTACCAACTGATTATATGGGTATAGAGCCTGATCAAGTAGCTAGCGAATTAAGCGCTTCCGGCGATATCGACGAAGACGGCAAAGTAAAGAGTAATAGCGAGCTGCAAGACTGGATAGACACTTGCAACCAAGCTAGCATCATAAACACCAAAGAATGCACCGTCGACAGCCGGCAGCGCGCCCTATACAACCTATACCAAATCGACAAACGCACTGTCGATGGTATGGATGAAGATCCAGATAAAACAACTAAACCGACATCAACTTCAACAGCATCTACCAGTACTAGTGTCGGTAGCGCTGTAGGTGAACCAGAGTTTAACCAAGCTCAACCTGCAGCAGAAGGCGGTGATGATGTATCTGTCTGGAAGGGTCTCAATAATGGCGCCCTTCCAGACAACGAGCTCGTTACTCTATCGTTCTCTAGCGAAAGAATGCATAAACAGGCCGCTGCTGCTATGGAAGAAATGAATAAGGCTTACAAGTCCGAAACAGGTAGTGATTTAGGTATTAACGAGGCGTATCGTGATTGCGAGACTCAAATAGCATACGCCGACCCCAATAGTTCACGTTATCAAGGTGGTCTAGCTAAGCCAGCCCCACCGTGCAGCTCTAACCATGGTTGGGGATTAGCTGCCGATATTAGTGTTGGTGGCTTTGATACACCAGTATACAATTGGCTAACCGCTAATGCTCACAAATACGGTTTCGTTCATCCAAAATGGGCAGAACGCGACGGCAGTAAACCTGAGGCATGGCATTGGGAATATGCCAGAAGGGTAGCTAATTAATAATGCCAAAAAAAATAGCATGCATTATACTTTCTGTAATTACATTAGTAAGTATATATAGTCAAACCGCCTTGGCTGCACCAGAGAGATTGTATATTAATTCAGCTACTAATAATATAGAATTTTACGATACCAATGCTACCTGCTCGACAGAGTCGTCGGGTACCGATTTATCGTCAGTCAGCCCTGGCAGCGGCGCACCAAACGGTATGACCTATCCTAATCTAGATGCCACAAAAATGGCAGACGCAATCGAAAAATACATTGAAACTCACGCACCAGACAGCCCATTAAAAGGTACCAGTCAAAAAGCTGTGGCGAGCGCCAAAAAAGCCAACCTCAGCCCATTTTTGGCGTATGCGCACGCTATGATGGAATCAACATTAGCCACTACAGACGTACCAGGTGCCCAGATAAAAGTTCATCAAGGGCATAACGCCTTTGGACGTACCGCAACCGACTCTCAACCACACGTCGTAGAGGCTAGTCGAAATTGGTATATGTGGACATCTTTCGAGGCTAGTGTTGACGCTGATGCTGAAGAAAACAAAAACGTCGATAGCGGCGACTGGTTTTCGTACGACAGAGCAGTGTTTTCTGACGAAATCGACCAAGGTATGACAGCCTATGCTAATAGATACGCTCCGCCCGACGATGGCAACGATACTGAGGGATATATAAACTTTATGCAAGGCGCTCTCGACGAAATGGCTGGCTACGCTGGAGCTTCAGTCGCTACTACATCTACAACATCAACCACTTCATCTAGTAGTAGCTCCTCTAATTGCTGTGTTAAACCAAAAACAGGCGGTAGCGTGGTTAAGATGCTATCAGATAATCCAGAAACTGCCCTAGGTTATCTGATGAGCGCTGGCAATGGTACCAAATTAACCTTAGCTCAAGCTGCCGGTATCGTCGGCAACCTTCAACAAGAGTCAGGACCAACCCTAGATCCTAGAGCATCTAACGGATCGCACATTGGTATTGCCCAGTGGGATGAAGCTAATCGCTGGAATAATGGGTTAGTTAAATTTGCAGCTGATATGGGAAGTGATCCATATGATTTCTCAATTCAATTACGATATCTAGCTTGGGAAATGGGTCTTACTGATGAGTGGAAAGATCACACGCCAGGTCGCGGTGGCACTGCTGATGCCGTTAGGGCTACAACCAGCGCTGAGCAGGCCACCGAAGTTTTTGAAGCAAATTTTGAGGGAAGTGGCGGCAGTGCGATGGAAAAACGTCAGGCCTATGCCAAAGCCCTTTATGAAAAATATAAAGATAGTCCGACACTAGGCTCGTCTGGAACCTCTGATCCGGGAACTTCTGCCTCATGTAGTAGCGGCGGCGGAGCTAGTTCATCCTTACAAGAGTATACTCTGAAATACGCCTGGCCGCAGATACATCACGAACCGCGCATTCAACGAAAAGATGAATACATTGAAGCAATCTATAAAGCTACAGATGAGGGGCGTTTTTTTGGAAGTCATTACGGTGTTGATTGCGGCGGCTTTGTTACAACATTAATTTATGATAGCGGTTTCGATAAGACATACAATTTTGATGCTAAGGGTGGTAACACTGTTGTGCAAAGACTATGGGCTACCCTTAATTGGCAATATCTTGGTAGCGCTAATGGTACATACGAGCCAGACGGCAGTAAATTTACAGACGACAAATTACAGCCAGGCGACGTGGCTTTCTCACCAGGGCATACCTGGATATACGTAGGTGAAATCAACGGTTTCGAAAGTAAATACGCCTCAGCCAGCCAAGGAGAAAAGGCTCCGAGTGCTGGCGGCGAAGGGTTTGATTGGGCTGGAGCAGTATGGTTTAGAAAGAAATCATCATCATCAACATCATCAGGGATATCAGCATGAATAAACGCAAAACTATTATTATCACTATCATTTTCGCTATCATTGCGATCGTTGGTGCGCTAATTTATCAAATTTACACCGCTATCGACCGGTCGGGGAAAATCCCGGTCGAAGTTGCTGCCGCCCCTAACGATGCGAAAATCACTTTCAAAGACAAAAAAACTAAGGTCGAGTATGCTGCCAGAAACGGTACCAATTACCTGCCGCCAGGCGATTATTCAATCACGGCCGCCAAAGACGGCTTCCGCAGCAGCCAGACAGAAGTTAACGCCACCACCAAACCACGGTATACTGTCATTATCGAGCTCATGCCGCAATCAGATCAAGCTCGCCAATGGCAGAAAAAGCACATGGATCAATACGATAAAGTTGAAGGTATTGCTGGCCAGCAAATCCGCGAAGCTGGCAAAAAATTCACCGAAAAATATCCGGTAGTCGCTAAATTACCAATCAAAGATCCTTACTATTCGGTTGGTTACTACAAGAAAGACGATCGGCCAATAATCGTTATCCGTACCGAATCGCCGCAATACCGCTACAAAGCCACGCTGCGGTTAGTATCTATGGGTATCAAATTAAGCGATTATCAGATAGAATATGCCGATTATAAAAGCCATCTAGGAGAATAATTTATGACGCCGAAGAAGAAAATCATTATCATTGCCGCCGCTTTTTCTGCATTTACTGTTTTAATGATTATATTGGCAGTAATTACTTCTCATCAGTATTTGACAATCTCATTCGATTCATCGAAATATTCTAGCGTTATACTATATAAAGGCACTGACACCAAGACTGAAAATACCATCGCTCCTACCAAAACAGTCATCGAAAAATCCATTCAGTCCGGCAAAGAGTATTTCTTGCCGAAAGGCACTTACTTTTTAGTAGCTAAGAGTAAAGATAATATCGTGTCAATTTTACAACGAGGAATATTGTTGGGCTCGGATAAAAAAAGTGTTTCTCTCGACTACAAATATACTAATTCGTACTTACAAAAACTGACAAACGAGAACAAAAAAGCTATAGATAGCGCTATCCTAGGCAGCAATAGCAAAATAAGCACCTTTTATACTATCAAAAACGAAGCTGTACTAGAGAAGGGTGATTGGGCGATTGCCGCCCTGGTGTTTAACGGCGCTAGCACCGACTTAAACCGAGACACTCTGAAAGTCGTTCTCGAGAAGAAAGATTCAAAATGGGTAGTTAAATGCAAGCCGATGATCTCGATCAGCAAATACGACTGCTCAGCGCCGCAAAGTACCCTCAATAAAGCTAACACTATCGATATCACTACACAGCGGCCGCTCATGCCGAATTATAATCTGAACAAAAAAAAGGGTACGCCCGACGTTTAGACATGTAGACCAGCTAGCCAGTACTCGTCATCACGATCTGGTTATCAACGAATTCGCTCATCAGCCGCTTTTGGCGGTGTTGATCAAGCTCGCCAAAGACGTCATCTAGCAAAATTAACGGCCTTTTACCAGTTTGCTGCTCGATATAAGCTGCCTCGAGAAATTTCAGCGCCAAAACAATCGTCCGCGTCTCGCCGCGAGAGGCAACTTTGGCAGCAGATTTATCGCCAAATCCAATCGCTATATCATGCCGATGCGGCCCGGTGCTGGTCGCGCCAACCGCCTTATCATAAGTGATTTTTTCTTCATATTCCTTGAGCAGTTTTTGCGCCGACACGCGGCTTTCGTGGGAGTATTGCAAGCTAACCGTGTCGCTCGTGCCAGCAATACTCTGATAGATTGCAGTTATTTTACTATTAAAATCACTCAAAACCGCTTGCCGCTTACTAATAATTTTAGCGCCGTAATCGCTCAGTATCAGATTCCAAGAGAATAATTCGTCGTCGTTAATTAGCGGATCCTTGAGAAGCTTATTACGCTGCAATAGAGCGCGATTATAGCGGCTCAACTCATGTGAATATGATTGGTCATACTGTTGAATCAACCCGTCCAAAAAATCGCGGCGGCGCTGCGGCGAGCCGTTAACAATCCGCAGCGTATCCGGCTCAAACAACACAATCGGATATTTGAGAGCATAAGGCAAGCGGCCGTGTTTTTTGCCAGCAACCACGAACTGTTTGCGCTTGGCGCCGTCTTGATTTTGATAAGTCACCCGATATTGCAGTTCATCGGTAGCTACGTCTATCTGATACATTTGAGCGCCGTACGAACAAATCGATTCGTCGCTGCCGCGAAAGGACTTGCCGCGCAAAGCAATATATAAGGCCTCGATAAGCGATGTCTTGCCGCAACCGTTCGGGCCAGATATTAGCGTCGTTCCTGTCTCCAAATCAAGCATTTTCAGCGAATGAACGCGAACATTCTGCACCGCCAATCGCAAAATCTTCATATTAACTCTTCAGAGGCATAATTATATGGATATAATCCGAATCTTCACTTGCCGGCGACAAAACGCATGGCGACAGTTTGCCGCTAAACCGGAAATCAACGCTATCGCCATCGATAACCCCAAGCGCGTCGGTAATATAGCGTGAATTTAACGTGAGAACACCGCCGCCAGTGACCTCGGCATCAGCCGAGCTAGTATTCTCGCCAAGTTCGCTAGCAATCGAGTGAATACTAATATTATTCTTTTCACCATCAACTGTCACTGTCACGCTGCCGCCAGAATTGCGCGCAAACAATCCAGCGATCTTCACAATTCGCGAAAAATCATCCATCTTGACTCGCGCTTGGGTTTCGGAGGTCGCTGGTATTAACTGCTGATATTTCGGATAGCTGCCTTCGATTAAACGGCTGGTAATCTCGGAGTCATCGACCCGGAAGCGGACTTGCTCGTCGTCAAACAGTACTTCGACTTGGTCGGTGCTATCCGAAATTGTTCGCAGCACCTCTTGCAGGCTCGATGTTGGCACAATTGCCGCAATTTCGCTGGTAGTATCAAACAAGCGGCGCTGTGCTAAGCGATAGCCGTCAGTGCCCGCTAGATACAATTTACCGCCGTCAGTGTGCCAATAAACGCCGGTCAGTACTGGACGCGAGGTATCATTGCTAGTAGTGATAATCGTCTGGCTGACAGCTTGCTTGAAATCGGCTACCGCGATAGTGTAGGTGACAGCTTGATTTTCATCAATCGACGGCAATTCTGGGAATTCGCCAGCGTCAACGCCCGACATAATTGATGAATAATTGCCCGACGAAATCGTCATCGACGTTCCTTTGCTAGCTATATCAACCGTACCGCGCGGCAGACTAGCTATAAATTCGCTAATTAGCTTAGCCGGCAAGGTTAATTCGCCTGGTTTAGTAATTTTGGCGCCAACATAGCAAGTTGCTGCTATCTCTAAGTTAGTCGCAGCAACCAATAACCGGTTAGCTTCGGTTCGCAGCAACACATTGCCAAGTATTGGTAGTCCGGCGCGGCTGCTAGCGATCCGGCCAACGATTGCCAGTGCTCGCGCAAAGTTTTCTTGTGTGACCGATAATTCCATAATTATTACCTATCTTTCTTTTTATAATTAGTGATGTATATAGTAGGTACTGTGGACAATGGGGAAAAGTAGCTGATTAACAGAGGTAATTGACGAATTTTAGCCTGAGAAAATCTAGCGGAAAAAGAGTGAGTTTCACATAGTAAAACTAGGCAGTTTATCCACTTTGATGACAATGACAACCAGGCCTCTCGCCAAACAGTGGATAAACGAACACAATTTTTACCCAAAGCTTTGAACCGGCTGTACACAAAATTTCCACAGTATTTAAGCATAAAGTTTCTCCCGGATTTCGGCGACTTGTTCGCGGATAGTGAGGTCAAGCTTGATAGCCTTTTCAATTTTGTTGACCGAATGAATAGCCGTGGTGTGATCTTTGCGGCCGAGCTCTTGAGCGATGCGCGGAAAACTCATATGCAGTTCGCTACGTAGTAAATACATAGCAATTTGCCGCGGCGTAGCGATATATTTGTCGCGCTTACTGCTGCACATTTCTTTGCTATCGATTTGGAAGTGGCGGGCAGTTTTGTCGATGATTTGCTTGGCGGTTAGATGTTGCGGCCTGGTTGATCGAACGTTGCCGAGCAGTCCTTCGGCGGTGGCGGCATCTGGCGTGGTGCCGCGCATTTCCGAATAAGCCAGCAGCTGATTAAGCGCGCCCTCTAGCTCGCGGACATTAGTTTTGATATTTTGCGCTAAATATTCGACCGTCTGGCGCTCTAATGTCACGCCGGACATGCTAGCTTTGGTCTCGATGATGACGCAGCGAGTCTCGAAATCAGGCATTTGAATGTCAATCGCCATACCCCATTCAAAGCGGCTGCGCAGCCTCTCGGTTAAGGTTGGAATACTGCGCGGCGGCTTGTCGCTGCTGATGATAATTTGCTTATTAGCTTGATGTAGGGCATTAAAAGTATGAAAGAATTCTTCTTGAGTTTTTTCTTTGCCGGCGATGAATTGCATATCATCGACGATCAAGACGTCAACGTTGCGATATTTATCGCTGAAGCCAGCGATTTTGAAACGAATACTATCGAGAAACTCTTTCATGAAAGTTTCAGAGCTAACGTAGGCAACTTTCATTTTGGAATCGCGCTTGATGATGGCGTTGCCGACAGCTTGAATCAAGTGAGTCTTGCCCAAGCCAACGCCGCCGTAGATGAAAAGCGGGTTATACTTGGCGCCAGGATTAGCGGCGGCTGCCTGGCAAGCAGTGTAGGCGAGGTCGTTGCACGAACCAACCACGAAATTATCAAAAGTGTAGCGCGGGTTAAGGGTGGTATTGGCGGTGGGTGTTTTGGCGTTAACTGGCGCGCGGCTAATTAACTCGTTAGCGCGATCGCGCAGCGAAGCGGTGGTTTCACGGCTAGTGATTTTTTTCTTGGTATTTTTGACTTTGTAATTAACATCTTTGATATTAGGGTTATTTTTCTTGAGGATTTCGCGGATTTGCGTATCAAAACGCTTTTCAAGCTGTGATTTAGCAAAGACATTAACAACGCCGATAGTCGCCGTGCCATTATCGTAAGATAGTAGCTCAGTATCGCGAAACCAGGTTTTGAAGTTCGCATGCGATACCGAAAGCTCGATTTCCCCCAGGACACTTTGCCATAATGAATTATTCATCTAAAACTTATACCCTCACAAGCTGTTAATAACTTATCTCTATGATAGCTGATTCACGAGTTTTCCACAACTATAAGAACGTTACGTTCATTGATAGTTATGTAGGTGACTAAACAGGGGTGAGTTTTTCCACAATTTAGCGCTACCTCTGTTAAATTTGTGGACAAACCAGCCAAAAATGTGGATAATTTATATAGCGATAGTATAATCTCGACAGATTAGCAATCAAATATTGATTATTGAGCGTGAAATTGCTATAATAGCTATCATTATGCCAAAGCGAACTTTTCAACCGCATACTCGACACCGCGTCAAGACGCACGGCTACCGTGCCCGTCGGGCAACCAAAGCTGGCCGGGCTGTACTCAAGCGCCGCCAGGCTAAAGGCCGTGCTCGTATCGCACTCTAACTAGTCGAGGTAACTACAGGTAAATAGCGCTAATTTTCGGCGCTATTTTGCTATAATGGAATTTATTGTATGATTGCGTCAAAATATCGGTTTCACGGGCATGGCAGCTTGAAATTTTTGTACAAAAACGGCCAAGCGGTTAGGTCGCGTTATTTCACGGTCAGATATATTACCAATCCTCGCCGTCAGCAGCCGCGCTTTGCGGTAGTAATTAGTAAAAAAGTCCATAAATCAGCGGTTGGGCGCAATCGTATTCGCCGCCGCGTTTATGAACGCCTGCGGGTTGATGTTTTACCTCGCGTTAAAAACGTCGATATCGCAGTGATTGTTACCAACGGCGAAGCGCTAAGTTTGGCGCCTGGCGATCTGAAATCATCGCTTGATGCTATTTTTGCGCAAATCATCGCTTGATTCGGTAGTTGCCAGCCAAAGAGATGATATAATGGTATAGATAAGTACTTGCCGAGAGGAGAATACGAGGCTTTTATGCATGATTTATTCCAATTATTGATTGTCCAGCCGATTTTTAACGCGCTAATGTTATTGTATAGTATCATTCCGTGGCACGATTTCGGGCTGGCGATTATTATCTTTACGATTATTCTGCGGTTTGTGATGTATCCGCTAATCAAAAGCCAGCTCAACCAAACCAAGCTGATGCGCAAAATGCAGCCGGAGTTGGCTAAGATCAAGAAAAACACCAAAGGCGATCGCCAGGCTGAAGCCATGCAGCAAATGGAACTATACAAACGCTATGGTATTAAGCCGATGCGTTCGGTGTTAGTACTGGTTATCCAGTTGCCGATATTTATTGGACTTTACCAGGTGATTAGAATCATTATCTCTCTCAAAAGCGAAGTGATTAGTCAATACCTTTACGAGCCAATCAAAAATATCGATGTTATTCAGTCGATTATCCAAAATCCAGCTAATTTCAACCATACAATGCTCGGGTTTATTGATTTGACTAAGACAACTTTTAGCAACCACGGCATTGACTTTTTCTTGTTGGCTTTGGCGGCCGTATCGGCAATTACTCAGTATATTATCACTAAGCAAACCGCGCCAACTGCTGGCAAAAACCAAAAGCGTTTCCGCGATCTGATGAAAGAGGCAGCTGAAGGTAAAGAAGCGGACCCGACCGAGATGAGCGGTATTATGACGCGCGGCATGATGAAGGTTATGCCGGCAATGATGTTCTTGATCATGGTGGGGCTGCCAGGAGCATTGGCGCTTTACTATACGGCGTCTAACTTGGTGGCGGCCGCTCAGCAGCATTTCTTGCTGCGAAAAGATGCTGAAGAAATGCACGAAATTGCCGAAGAGGCTAGCGCTCCCAAAAAATCGAAAAAAGCCAAAACCCGCGAGAAAAAAGCTAAAGAAGCGCACATCACGCGGATTAAGGCGAAGTAGGAAAGGAGAAGTATGGATAAAGAACAGTCAATTGCCTATGCCAAGAAATTTGTCGAGGATATTTTGTCGTTTTTTGGCGAAAATATAGAGGTCGAGACTAGCTATCAGGATGATATTTTATCGATTGACATTGCCAGTAGCGACCTCAATAGTATTTTGATTGGCCGTAATGCCGAGACGCTACGCAGCTTGCAATACATGGTATCGACAGTGCTGCGCAATAATAATGCGGCGGTTACCCGCGTAATCGTCGATATTGCCGGTTATAAGAAGCAGCGCGAAGAAAAAATTGCCGAAAAGGCTCGCGGTTGGATCGAAGAAGTGCGCCGCACTGGCGATTCGCATGTTGCTCATATTAACGCTGCTGATCGCCGGATTGTTCACCGGATAGCGGCTGAATACAGTGATATTCGCACTTACTCTGAGGGCGAAGGCCGCCAGCGCTATATTATTATTGCGCAGGCGAGTTCTTAGCGTTATAATCATAAGTATAAAGGAAAGGATTGGAGTATGGCTGCTGTACTAATAATCGTAGCTGTGGTGGTTATCCTGCTGGTTGTCGTGATCGGCGCGGTAATCGGCATGTATAATAGCTTGGTCAAGCTAAATATCAAAACTGACGAGTCGTGGAGCGGTATTTCGGTGCAGTTGAAGCGCCGCGCCGACTTGATCCCGAACCTCGTTGAAACTGTTAAAGGTTACGCGGCGCACGAGAGCGGCGTTTTCGAAAAAGTCACCGAGGCGCGCTCGGCTATCATGTCGGCAACACACCCGGCTGAAGCAGCCAAGGCCGACGGCGAATTAACCATGGCGCTCAAAAGCTTATTCGCGGTATCCGAAAATTATCCAGAGCTGAAAGCTTCTAGCAACTTCATGGAGCTGCAAGCGCAAATTACCGACACCGAAGATAAAATTGCTGCCTCACGCCGCTTTTACAATGCTAACGTCACCCAATTCAACACCAAGCGCAAAGTTTTCCCGACTAATATTTTCGCTGGAATGCTAGGATTTAACGCTGATAAAGAGTTCTTCGACGTTAGCGAAAGCGAACGGGCAGCAATTGAAAAGCCAGTTGAAGTCAAATTTTAATTCTAAAATAATAATAAATTAAAAGTAAGGAGCTCGATGGAACATTTATTTTTGACAAATATCGAGCTCTTTGCTCGTGCTGGCGGCGGCGGATCCGGCGGCTCGGGCGGTGGTTCTGGCGGCGGCGGAGGCGGCGGTTTGCTGGCCGGTATAGCGATGATTGGTTTCGTCCCAGCTTATTGTATTGGCTCGGCGCTGCGCAAACATATAGGCCAAGAGGGTACGCGGTTTGTGGCTGCGAACGTGATTGGTTTTGTCTTGATAGTAATAACCTTCGTGTTGATTGCTAGAGGTTGGGTGGGTGTAACTATTGCTTTTGGCGCGCTCGTTGGTATGGTTACTGGACTTTACGAGGCGTTTAATAAGATCAAACAAAGTAAGTTCTTGCGCGATAAACTTATGCAAGCTAGCGCTGCCGATCCGGTATGGAACGAACAACAGATAATCGATCACGCCAAGCAAGTATTCCTGCGCTATCAAAGCGATTGGGCGAAACAAGATAGCGAAGCGATAAAAGCCTATACCACCGAAAATTATGCTTATCATGCCGGTTTGATGATTTATACGCTGCAGCTAATGAATCGGACAAACCAAATGTCGGATATCGTAGTGAACGACGCCGAGGTGGTTGATATGCTAGATTCGCCTGATGATAGCCAAGATACAGTAACGATTGGTTTTTCGGCGAGCGCTAAAGATTCGCTGGTCGATAACGCTACCAATCAGACATTATTTACCGACAATAGTATGTTCACTGAATATTGGCGATTCCGCCGCCATGGCAAAGATTGGTTACTAGACGGCGTCGATCAAGCGACGGCTAATCCGGCAATGTATAATCCGCAAATCGACCAATTTGCCCGCCAGAATAATTATTGCTATAGCGCTGATATGGGCTGGTTGTTTATACCAAAGCGCGGGCAACTATTTAACGGTGCTCAGTTTGGTACGTCAGATATCAATAACCATGTGGTCGGCTTGTATAAAGAATCGTTGCTAGTGCAACTGTATACTTACCAGCGCGCCACTGATAGTTCATCAGTAGTTATCGCTCAAATTAACGTACCGAAAGATTACGGCCAAATTATTGTTCGCCGCAAGAAAATGATGCGTTTCGGCGGTGTTCGCGGTCTGGAAAAAGTCGAAATGGAGTGGGGCAAGTTTAATGAGTTATACGAGGTGTATGCTTCTAATACCGACCAAGCAGCTAGCTTTGAGCTGCTCAACCCGACGTACATGGAACAATTGGCAGCGCTTGGTTTCGAAGTCTCAATCGAGGTTGTTGATAACGTAATTTATCTGCACACATCCGAGCAGGGCGCCGATATCGCTGTGTACCAAACTATGTATGATTTAGCGCAAAAAGCCTTCAAAGAAATGAGACTCTAGCTGTTGATAGCATTTTCGTAAACTTGCAAAGTTTGCTCGGCCATTCGCCGCCAAGAATACTTAGCCACTTGTTGCTTGCCTTTTTTAGATAAAGTATTGCGCAGTGATTTATCGGTAATAACGGTATCAATCTTGCTGGCAATGTCATCAATATCAAGCGGATCAAAGTATATTGCCGCATCGCCGAGAATTTCTGGCATGCAAGAAGCGTTGCTTGAAACAACTGGCGTACCGTAGGCCATTGCCTCTAATGGCGGCAAGCCGAAGCCCTCGAGCAACGATGGGAAGACATATGCTAGCGACCGGGTGAAGATCCAGTCGCGTTCAGCATCAGGTATAAAGCCGGTGAAGTGAATATTTTTGTATTTTTTTGATTCAAAATAGTCTTTGTTGCGCTGAGTGGCAGCGTTAATCCGGCCAACCAGCACTAATCCTAGGTCGGGGTATTTTTGTAGTAGTTTTTGGTGGGCGTCGCCCAAACGGCGGATATTTTTGTAATCGGGCTGCTGGCCGACATAAGCAATAAAGCGCGTAAACGGTGTTTTGTAAGGCTGCAGACCACCCTGATGAATCTCGGCAGCTTCATAAATCGTTGTAATTTTATCATCAGATATTCCGCAGAATGCTTGATATTCGCGCTTGGTAGTGTTTGACACAGTGATGATATGCTGGCTAGTCTTGGCAATTTTCTTGAATACCCAGCGGCCGACTAGTTGTTTAGCATGAAAAACCAGCCAATTCTTGTCGGAATTATAAGTATTGAGCAGTGTCATGTCATGAACGGTAGTGACGTGCTTGCCGTGGTATCGGATTGGCTGCTGCGGCATACAAAAATGCACCAAATCTGGACTGAGATCGTCAAGGAAAGTTTTGAAACCAAGTTGTTCAGCTAGCGAATAGTTTTTGAAATCGATAGTTAGGACGTTAAAATTCGGGTTAGTTGGTTGCCAATAGTCTTTATCTTTGGTTGGCACGAGTATACTGTAGGTATTGTGGTGGTCGATTTTTTGCAAATATTCTAGCAGCTTAACCACGTAAGTACCAGTCCCAGAGTTGATAACGCGGGCATCAATAGCGATATGACTCATGACAATTCCTTTCTGAAAACAATTCGCTCGTATAGGCAATAATTCCAAATCAAAGAGACGGCCGTGGCAAATAATTTAGCGGCGAACAAGGAAATTTGTTCATTAGTTATGAAGCTTTTGATTAGCGGTGTAATTAGCCAGATTGTACCGTTTTGCAGCACCCACAAGCCGAATAGCGTGACAATCACAAAAGACACTATCTCATATTTGATATTTTTGCTAGTGGATTTGAAGGTGTACTTTTTGTTAGCGAAAAAGCTAAAAACAAAGGCAGTACCGGTCGAGATAGTATTGGCGGTTAGTTTAGGTAGTCCTAGAAAGGTAAGTAAAAATAATAGCCCAAAATCAATTATCGTATTTATTGTGCCGACGATAGCGAAACGACCAATTTGCGCCTTATTTTTCACGCTTAGCCTCGTGATATTCCTCGACAAAGTAGCCAGGCCGGTTCTTGGACTCGCTAAAAATTCGAGCAACGTACTCGCCGATAATACCTAGGCTAATCAGCTGGATGCCACCGAGAAACAAGATTACTGCCATTAGCGATGAATAGCCAGCGCCAGTAGGTACGCCGAATAGCGGTCGAATTAGCAGATAAAGAATATACAAAAATGCACCACATGATATAATCATCCCCAAAATCGATGACATTCGCAGCGGCGCCGTGGTGAAACTGGTGATACCGTCAATAGCGAGATTGACCAGCTTGCTATAATTCCATTTAGTATCGCCGGCAGCGCGCGGGTCGCGATCGTAAAGTAATTCCTTTTTATTGAAGCCGATCCAGCTGAAAAGAGCTTTGGTGTTGCGCTGCGATTCGCGCAGCAGCTTGAGAGCTTCAACACAGCGCCGATCAAGCAAGCGAAAATCGCCAGTATCGCGCTGAATTGGAATACGCGTCGACTTTTGCAAAATACGGTAGTACCACTCGCTGGTTTTTTTCTTGAGCCAAGTTTCACCCTGGCGGCTGCGGCGCCGCGCGTAAACATCATCGTATCCTTGCTCCCAGAGCTCAATCATTTGCGGAATTAGCTCGGGCGGATCTTGTAAATCAGCGTCAATAATTACTACTGCATCGCCTTTGGCATAATCAAAGCCAGCTAGCATGCCAGCTTCCTTGCCGAAATTGCGCGATAGATTAACATAAGCAATTGAAGAATTCTTTTTGGCTTCTCTTTGAATCATAGTCAAGGTGTCATCGCTGCTGCCGTCGTTAATGAATAGTATTTCTAGTCGGTATTTCTTGATCGTTTTTTGCAAATCTTTTAAGCGTGCGAATAACTGCGGCAAAACTGCTTCTTCGTTGTAGGCTGGTATTAGAACGGTAATTGTCTTCATAGGCTAATTATATCACTTTATTTTTTGAATAAGCTTGCTAATTGAGTTGGCGGTGATAGCGCCAGCTTGCTGTAAATAAGCCGTTTTAGCAGCCGCTGACTCAAGCGCGTTAGTACCGAGAATAGCGCCAGCGTGTCCCATCTGGATGCCAGCAGGAGCACTATGTCCAGAGATATAGGCGTAAACTGGCTTATTGATAGATTGCTTAATGTAATCAGCTGCCGTAATTTCGCTAATGCCGCCGATTTCGCCGATCATTACTATACGTTTAACGCTAGGGTCGTTTTGAAATAACTGTAAACAATAGACAAAGCTGCTACCGCTAATCATATCGCCGCCGATACCGATGATGTATCGCTGCTCGAAACCAGCCTGCGTCAGTAGCGACATAGCTTCGTAAGTAAGGGTGCCGCTGCGGCTGACAATCGCTGTGTCGCCAGGTACTGCCAGTGACGCTGGAATGATACCCAGCAGCTGTCTGCCTGGTAATAACACGCCTGGGCAATTCGGACCGATTAAAACCGAATGGCTAAGGCGTAGTTTTTGCTTAATCTCTAGCATATCATGCACTGGTACGCCTTCGGTGATACAGACGATGAGCGGGATTTGCGCCTGAATAGCCTCTAAAATAGCGGCTTTGGCGTGCGGCGCTGGCACAAAAATTACGGAAATATCAATGGCAAAACGTTTTTTGATATCGTCAATTGTTCGAAAAACAGGTACGCCGTGAACTTCGGAAATAGCTTGATTAGGCGAGGTGCCAGCGACGATATGCGTCTTGTAATCAAGCATGTTTCGCGCATGAAACCGGCCGTTTTTTCCAGTGATTCCCTGAATTATGACATTTTTGCCAGTAAAAAGCTGCGGTGTCATGAAATGTCCTCCAGGATTGCTTCTAAACTGTCGAATAGCGGTAGATTGTATTGTGCTAGCAGTTGGCGGGCTTCAGCTTCGCGGTTGCCAGATAGGCGAATGGCGAGTTTCGGTAGGTCAGGAATTTGCCGCTGGGCATCGATAATGGCTCGGGCCACCTCATCGCAGCGGACAATGCCGCCGAAGATATTGATGATAATCACGTTGATATTATCGAGAGTAGTGATTTGATGGAAACAATCGAGGACTTTATCAGAAGTAGCTGTACCACCGATATCGAGGAAATTAGCTGGTGTCAAACCGCTCGCCACCACCGCATCGACCGTTGCCATGGCGAGCCCGGCGCCATTGGCGATTGTAGCAACCGCGCCGTCACGATTAAGTATGACGAAATTGTGTTCGGTAGAGTTGTCTTCGAATTGCCAATCCAAGTGGCGAAAAGCAACTGCATCGTCAACGGTAATTTTAGCGTCGCCAGCGATTAACTTACCGTCAGAGGTGAGTACTAGCGGGTTAATCTCTAGTAATAAGCAATCATTGTCAATAAAACAACGATAAGTATTTTCAATAATATCTTGCAGCAAGAACGCTTTGTCAGTAATATCGAGATAATCAGCGAGCTCATCAGCTAAAGAGCCGAATTTTTTATTGGCAATATCGCGCCGAAAAAAGGCTGCAGTATCTTGGTTTTCAATTTCAACACCGCCGCCAGTATGGGCAAGCAGTTCAACGGCGGCGGTTTGGCGATTAATATTTAATGAAAAATAAAATTCACGGCTAATATCGAGGATTTCTTCGGCTAGCAATTTTGACGGCAAAAATCCCTTGATTTTAAGATTGAACATTTTTCGGGCAACAGATTCTATAGCTGACTGCCGACGGACTATTTGCACGCCGCCAAGTTTGCCGCGCCCGCCGATAGGAACCTGCGATTTCAGAATGATCGGCGCAGCGATAGCTTGCAATTCATTAATAGCGAAAACTTTGCCGCGCGGTATCGGCACTCCACACGCTGACAATAGGTTTTTGGCTTCATATTCTAGTAGGCGCATAGCAAGCCCCTCTCGTGTAATATGATCTTTATAAAAATATGATATGAGATGACAGTAAGGATAGTTGTTGAGTTTTTCACATCGAAAATGTCGATAGAATGTCGATAGAATGTCGATAGAGCGGATTTAACAGAGGTAACTACTTTTTGGAAAATGTCGATAGAATGTCGATAGCAGTACATAGTTATAGATTGTTAGTATTTAAATTGTATCTACGGTGTCTAGTTTCTCCTTGAGGAAAAATCAAGCCGAATTTTACTAATCGCTCTAGCTCATGACGAGCGCGCCGATCGTCTCCAACGCTATTCATATTGTTAATTTCTCTATATGTGTGGTTTGTTATACTGTTGTGACTATTTTTCAGATAAGTTAAAGCAGTTAATTGTCTTTCGTTCAGATTATGCTTTTTAAATCGTTGTAACCACAGGTGATCTTCACTGTCCATAAATGTTGAGTTGTAAATAGTTATTCTAAAAGAGGATGGTAGATTTTCAAATAAAGGCTCCTTTAGTCCAGCGCTATTCAGAGAGTCTCGAATAGTTTTAATGCCGCGAGCTCGTTGTTCTGTTATATGAAAATCTTTAAGAAAACTCATGAGTGTAGGATTACGCGATACTGATGGCGTTTCGTCAATTCTTTCAATTGGCACTAAACTTCGGCCGGGATTTATGATTTCTATCCTGTCGGCGTATATGTCAATTTGAATACGAGAAGAGTATGTGCTGTAGTCGCGATGAGCTATTGCGTTTGCTAAAGCTTCTCGGATAGCGATTTCTGGTATAGATAAATATTCTTGTCGAAGACCTTGAGGGTCGATTAATCCACGTATCGGCAGTTTGGAACGAAGATGATTTGCGGCTGATTTAAATTGACTTATCACATTCCCATTGAATTCTCTATCATCAATAAAAGTTTCATTTGGATCAGATATATTTACTTTGCTGTCTGTTGCATATTGAGTGATTGCTATATTGACAGTTGGAGCTGTGTTTTCTTGTAGGATGTTATTTTTGCTAAATGCTAGTAAACCAAAAAGAGTGGGATTGCCTGAATGATTGATAGCGCGTAGTTTTATCAAGATATCAGTGGTTGATAAATCTTGATATATATTGCCGCGAGACTGGCTTATAGCTGACAGATATTCATTGACGACTACCATATCAAAGCAGTTTTCGTAGTGTAATCCGGAAAATTCGATTAATTCTGCTCCGCCTCGTGCGGCCATGGCGAACTGGTTGCGTATTTCGTCGGTTATCTCGACATTTGAAGAACCTATCCGTATATAAGCTCCTTTAGAGGCGCCTCTAGACTTTGAGTAAATCGGGCGTACCTGGGATGGAGCGGGCGAGATGTATGCTGTAACGACATCTCCGACCAGTTGAATCTCGGGTACAATCGGGTAATTGAAGGAATTTTGACACAATGATAATAAATCGCGTTGAACTCTATCTAACTGTTCTGTAGTTAATCCGATAGGTTTATTGTCTGGCGTAACACCTAGAGACACTTTTCCGCCATCGGCATTAGCGAAAGCTGATATAGTTTTCCATAGGTCATTAGGTATTTTACCTTCGTTGCATGTTTTATATTCGGTATGCAAGTCTTCAGGCAAGGAATAGTCAAAAAAACCAGTTTGATAAGGCAGCATACTTATATTTTACGCAAATCCATATTCACATGCAAAAAGTTTATTTCCCAGTAAAAAACTTACGAAATTTCATCAGCCCAGTTTGATTGGGTAGCGGCCCTTCGTGGATGATGCTGCGGATGTAGTTGACAGAGACTCTGCGGTTTTTTTGAATAGACCAGCGTTTATGGTAGGCAGCGGGCTTACGAATTATTGAGGCTAATATACCCTTGAAAGCTGGCCAGCCGTTGCCGTGGCGGACGGCGCTGGCGAAAATTAGCCAATATGCCAGGAAAAAGCGCAGGCCAATATACCAAAATAATTTTCCTGGAACGTTTTTAATGAAAACTAACGGCAGGTTTTTGAAGGTATTATAAACGGCGAGACCAGGCACTTTTTTGCTGCTGGCGCCAACCTTGTGATAGGCGATGGCTTTGGGCGTAAAGCGGACCTTCCAGCCGGCTAACTGGGCGCGAAAACTGAGGTCGACATCTTCGTAATACATGAAAAAGTCTTCGTCGAACATATCGATATCGTCAAACATTGCCGCGCGATAAATCGCTCCACCGCCAGTCGCGCCAAAAACCTCGCCAGGCTTACTCGGCGCATTTTCAACAGGCTCGTCGCGGTTGCGCGGGCCGGGCAGGCCCCAGGTGGTGTAAAAGTCACCAGTTGTATCAAGCGTCTTACCATCGCGCCGTTGTAAAATACCAGTTGCAATACCGCATTTTGGCTGGCTTGACAGTTCGTCGACGAGTGCTCTACACCAGTTTTTGTCGGCAACGGCATCAGGATTAAGTACGCCAATATATTCAAAACCTTGTTCGCGTGCATAAACCAGCCCGGTATTAATACCGCCGGCGAATCCCAGATTCTTATCGTTAGCGATAATTGTACAATCTACGGACGGATGTTCTGTCTGATACTGTTCGAAACGCATGATAGAGTCGTCGTGAGAATGATTATCAACGACTATGATAGTCGGTTTGAGTGTCTGCTGGGCCAGCGAGTTGATGCACTCAAGTGCGTCGTCGGCGCCGTTCCAGTTAAGGACGATGATAGCGAGATTGTTTTTTGTCACAATCTTATTATATAATGGCTGGAGAGACTATGAAAGTAGCGAGTGTATGGAATAGACGTAATAAAATATTGTTACGCGAGCTGGTTGTAACGGATTTTAAATTACGCTACCAAGGATCAGTATTAGGTTATTTGTGGTCAATCTTAAAACCAATATTTTTATTTATTATTCTATATATAGTATTTGATAAATTCTTACGTCTAGGCAGAGATATTGAACATTTTCCAGTGTATTTATTAGTTGGTATTGTATTATGGAATTTCTTTACCGAGGCAACCGTACAAGGATTACAATCAATAGTTTCGCGGGGCGACTTAATTCGCAAGATTAATTTCCCGAAATTTATTATTGTTGTGTCCGGCACTATTTCTGCATTTATCAATCTTATAATAAATACAATTGTTATTTTGGTGTTTTGCGTAATCAACAGTGTGTCTATATCTGCAGAGGCGTTGCTTATAATTCCTCTGATAGCTGAATTGTATGTCTTTTCATTGGCAGTAGCATTTTTTCTAGCAACGCTTAATGTTAAATATCGAGATATCGGTTATCTATGGGAAATATTCTTGCAAGCAGCATTCTATGCTACTCCGGTAATATATCCGTTGCAAATGGTTGTAAAACAGATGCCTTGGGCTGCCTCATGGCTAATGCTTAATCCGGTTGCTCAAGTAGTTCAAGATGTTCGTAAGGTATTAGTGACGCAACAAACACTTCAGTTGTATGATTTGGTGTCGTTTCCGGTGATGTTGACGCCGTTTGTTGCAGTTATCATCGTAATATTGCTAGCGGTTTTTTATTTTCGATCTAACCAGCGGTACTTCGCGGAGAGTGTTTGATGTCTAAGGCAATTGTCGAGATTAGCAAACTAACGAAATCTTTCAAAATTCCGCTTGAAGCTAGTTCAGGTGTTAAACAACAGTTGATAAATATACTAAAAGGTCGCAAAGGCTATCGTGTGTTTACGCCGTTAAAGGATATAAGTTTTACTATAAACGAAGGAGACTTTTTCGGTATAGTTGGCCGCAATGGTTCAGGAAAGAGCACGTTGTTGAAAACGATAGCTGGTATTTATACGCCAAATAGCGGTAACGTTAAAGTGCACGGTTCGCTAGTGCCGTTTATTGAGCTCGGCGTAGGATTTAATCCAGAGTTAACTGGCCGCGAAAATATCTTTCTTAATGGTGCACTGCTAGGGTTTAGCCATGAAGAAATGGAATCTATGTATAGCGCGATTGTTGAGTTTGCAGAATTAGAAGACTTTATGGAAGAACGGCTTAAGAATTATTCAAGCGGTATGCAGGTCCGTTTAGCCTTTTCAATTGCAATTCGCGCTCATGCTGATATTTTGTTGCTTGATGAAGTGCTTGCGGTTGGCGATGAGGCTTTTCAAAAGAAGTGCTATTCGTACTTTGATAAGCTTAAGCGTGAAAAACGTACTGTAATTTTAGTAACTCACGATATGGCAGCAGTCGAGCGGTTTTGTACAAAAGCAGCATTCATTGAAGACGGCCACGTTAAAATGATTGGCAAACCGTATCGTATTGCGGCAGCATATAGTCGTAGCAACAGCCAGAATTACGACCAGACAACTGGGCTAAACAGCGATAACGAAGGGGCGGTACCGTTCAAAATAGTGTTGCGCGGCACTGATGGTAAAGAAAAGACCATGTATGATTTCGAAGAAACTATGACGGTAGATTTGTCATGGCAGCAAAAGGGTGTTAAACATGTAGGTGTTGCAATTTTTCGTGAAAATGGCGAGTATGTTTACGGACCGAATACTTACCAAGAAAAAACTAGCGCTATCAAAGATCAAACAGCACACTACACTGTAAAGTTAAATCTTAATGAAGGTAGGTATTTTATCAAGGCGGGTTTGATGGGGGCTAATGATACAAAGGTGATTGCTTTTATCGAGGAAGGACCGTTTTTTTCGGTCCAACGCGATTATGGACATGGCCGCTGGGGTGGTGTGACGAAGCTAGATCACACATGGAAATAAAATATGCTGCAACGCTTGAAAAATATAATAAAACACAATAGAGCACTTTACTCTTTCTTGCTGTTATTGATTTCGCCATATCGCAACTATCTTGATTCGCGTCAGCGCAGGTTATATGAGTCATGGCAGTGCAGGTATGAAGATAAGCCTATAAATTATAAATTACGCAGACAGCCGCTAGTGTCGATTATTGTACCGACTTACAATACTCCAACTAAATACTTGAGGGAAATGGTTCAGTCGGTTGAATCTCAATCATACGATAATTGGGAGCTGATTATTGTTGATGATGCGTCGCCTGATACAGGCTTGAAACAAGAAATCAGCTCTATAGCAAAGACTAATGCAAAAATAAAGCCTTTTTTTCTTAAGGCCAATCGCCATATTGCCGGGGCGACAAATTACGGTATCCATAAAGCTAGCGGGGAATACGTGGCGCTACTTGATCATGACGACGTGCTGCACCCAGACGCTTTATTGCGAATTGTCGAAAAGATAAATAATTTGCCAGATGTAAAATTTATATATACTGACGAGATTAAGCTTGATGAACGCGGACGAAAATATCAACCATTTTTCAAACCTGATTGGAATGCTGATTTCTTGCGGTCGGTCAACTATATTACGCACTTTGCTGTCATACAGCGGAAACTTTTGTTGGAGTTGGAAGGTGAAGATGGCAACTACAACGGAGCTCAAGATTGGGAGCTTTTTTTGCGCATAACAAGAATACTGCAGCCACAGCAGATTGCACATGTTTCGCAAATACTTTACTATTGGCGTGTCCATAAAAATTCTACTGCACAAGGGTTGGACGCAAAACCTTATGTTATTGATGCTCAGAAGAGGGCTCTAAATGACGATATCAAGTGTCGTCAAGTCCAAGCTCAAGTTGTGCGCGATTCAACATATGGCGCTCAGTGGCGGCTAAAATATTCTACGCCGCAAAATCTTACCATAAAAAATGTATTATTTAGCGAGTCAACCACTGTGGGCGATGTCATTCGTGATGAAGCTGCTGATATAATAGTATTCTCAGAGACTATGATTAAAGACGTTGATAATTATAGCGATATGGGTGATGTGATGCGACTTGATGTCGGTGCGGTTGTTCCGTCTGTAGCTGACGAGAATCGAGTTATAGAAAACCTTACGTCAATCTTAGAT
>CAJPQF010000001.1:0-69766 GCA_905372855.1 Candidatus Saccharimonadota bacterium | reverse complement strand
GCAAAGCCAAAATTGCCTGTCAACTCCACTAAACTATCAACCGCACTACGAATCGCCCGGTCAGACTTATCAACGTGCGAGTTAACATGCGCTTCGATCGCTCTCGCACTGCGATCGATGCCGCTCGGCAGCTCCGTCATCTGAGCATCGGTGATGCCATTGACGTACAACCGGTAGCCCTTATCCGTAGGAATTCGACCAGCGCTGGTGTGTGGCGCCTCAATAAAACCCATCTCCTCGAGCTTGGCCATTTCGCTGCGAATAGTGGCGCTGGACACACCAAACAACTTGGCTAGCGTCACGCTGCCAACTGGCGCGGCAATTTCGGCATATTGCTCAATGATGGCGGCGAGAATCGCCTGTTGACGTTCGGTCATACCCTTATTATATCGCACATTTAGCACTCTTGCAAGCCGAGTGCTAACCAGCCGTTTTCAATTGTTCTAGCAAATCACGCGCTGCCAACCTGGCTTCATCATCCTTGCGATTATAAACGTCCGGTTTCGAGGCAATTTCGCGAACAATACGCGCAGTTTCGTCGATGTCGTCATTTATAACAAAGTGATAATACGGCACTTCAAGCGCATGAGTAATTTCACGAATTGCACTATTGTAGCGTTTCGGCCATTCACGATCAAATTCTTCTTGCGAAGCGTAACGCACACTGAGACGACGACGCCATTCTTGATAATTTGGCGGTAACAAAAATATCGCTACCACGCCTGGCGACAGCTTTTTATATTCATCGACACCTTGCACATCAATATCAGTAACCGCAATTTTACCAGCATCATGAATATCCTGAATCTGCTTGACACCAGTACCATAAACTGTACCGTGCACAAATTTCGCCTCGACAAAAGCATGACTTTCCAACAATCTAGCGGCAGTCGCTTCATCAATATAGTTATAATCAATACCTTCAAGCTCCCATACACCTTTATTTTGACGCGGCTGGCGAGTCGTATACGACACAATATCAGCAAACTCCGGCGACTGCATTAATCGCTGCTTGGTCGTATCCTTGCCTGCACCCGATATACCAACGAGCAACACAATTTTGGTTTGAATAATGAGCTGGCGAACCGCTTCGCTCGGCTGATATTCTCTGATAAGCTTTTCGATCTTTGACATAATATCTGCTTATAATAACTCATCCAGCACCGATTGCCAATCGGGAAACTGCGGACTGCCGAAGTGAATATGCCGGCCAGCAAACTCAGCAGCGCCTTTAGTTGTCCGGTCATCAATCAAAATATCACCGCGACTCAGCTGCTTGACCGACGAAAATACGACTTTGCGAAAGAAAATATTTTCCCGGCCATCGCCGCCAAAGTGCTTCTTTACCCACGCCAATTTATCACCCAGCGCTGTCGGATTCTCCCATGGCGATGACGACAGGATATACAAGTCATACTTTTCTTTCAGCTTGTCGACCGCTTCAATTGCCCCCGGCATCGGATCCATCAATGCAAAAACACCCGGAATATTGTCATATTCACCCGCAAATTTCTCAAGCATCTCAGGCGGAACCTTCGTCAAGGCTGACGTAAAGTCGACTAGTACACCGTCCATATCGATGTAGATAATCGGTTTCTTCATATACTTACTACTCACTCTTTAGATATGTGATTTTTATATCATAACTGTCCCATCACCAAACACCCTATAGAATATTTTACCAGTTTCTGTAGGTATTATATTCATATCACCGCCTTTAACTTCAGCATTATATCCACTATCTACATCGTACTCTCTTCCTGTCCTAGGGTCTTCATAAGTACCGCCTTGATTATAATCTACATCTACACCCTCTATTGGAACAAATGTGAAATCAATTAATCCAGTCCATAATAAATCGTAGCTTACTGTAGCCTCTTGTATTAACATAAAATCAATACAAAACCGCTTTATATCTTGACTAGATATCCTACAGGCTATCGTAGACGCTGTTACATATTCATCGTATGATATTTTATCATCCAAAAAAGCCTTAAACAGAATTGCGACATTCTCTGCAGCTTCCTCATCAAAACTTCTGTCAATCAGATTGATTAAATTTTCACCAACCTTTCTACGATATTTTTTAGACTTATCAATTTTTGTAATTTCTTTTTTGATTTTGCCCTTTGGAATATCTTTAAGCGGCTGAAGAAAGCTTTTTAGTTTCGAAATGAAAATCATGTCGCGAATATTATTAGAAACAGCTATCATCTTAAGCATTGGTAAGTCTTTTAACAAGCCATTAACCATCTCTCCATTTGCATTATTTAAATTTATTTGATTAAGCACTGGCATTACAACGGCATTATCTATAATAGCTTCGCTTACTTCAGTACCCAACTCTCTTATTTTACCCACTCAAATCAACCCCTCTTTAACATCACCATAAACGCTTCACTCGGAATGTCAACCTTTCCGAAACGCTTCATACGCTTTTTGCCGCGAGCTTGTTTGGCGAGGAGCTTCTTTTTACGGCTGACATCGCCGCCGTACAGATAGCCGGTAACGTCCTTGCGATAAGCACCGATGTTTTCGCGGGCGATAAACTTGCCGCCGATTGCCGCCTGCAGTGCCACCTCAAAGCTCTGGCGTGGCACCACGTCTTTCAATTTCTTAACGATTTCCCGGCCCAAGCCTGGCGCCTCCGAACGATGGCACATAACGCTGAGCGCATCGACCATCTCGCCCGCCACATAAAAATCCACCCGTACCAAATCTTCCGGCTGATAGCCCGCCAGCTCATAATTAAACGAGCCATACCCGCTGGTCACCGACTTCAATTGATCATAAAAATCCGTCAGCAAATTAGCCAGCGGTGCCGTAAACGAAATCAGCGCTCGCTCGTCGATGTAGCTGAGGTTTTTCTGCCGGCCACGCTTGGCGACAATCAGCTGAATCACCGCACCGATGTAATCTTGCGGCACCACAATTTCACCATCAATCCACGGCTCGCGAACCTCCGTGATCTGCGCTGGATCGGGCAGCTCGCTGGCTGATTTGATGTCCAGTTCCTCGCCGTTGGTCAGGCTGACTTGATAATCAGTGCTCGGATTGGTGACGATGAGGTCCAGATTATACTCGCGCTCCAGCCGCTCGCGAATAATGTCCATATGAAGTAAACCTAAAAAGCCTATCCGCACGCCATAGCCCAACACCGGCGAATTCTCCGGCTCAAACTGCAGCGCTGAATCGCTCAGACTCAGCTTTTCAATAGCCTCTTTCAGATCATTGTAATCTTCGTTGGACACCGGGAAAAACCCCGCGTAGACGAAGGGTTTGACTTCTTTGTAGCCGGGGAGGGGCTGGATGGTGATATGAGACATATTAGTAAAGTGCATTATAACATTTTTGTCCGAAGACGTCGATTAAGCAACGTATTTCACAAAAACCACGCTAATTGATATACCGCTCAATACGCTTAGCTCGCAGAGTTAGCACCTCAGTCAAGTCTTGCAAATATGCCGTATACTGCTCAACAGTCTGAGGTAACGGTGACGATTGAAAATCATCAAAATCTGTTAGTATTTTAACTTGGTATTTATCATCAACAAAATCTTGCAACAAGAAAAAATCGACATAGCCCTGAAAATCACCAAACCACTCAAAAAAGTCACGATAACGATCAAAAACATTAGCGAGCGGGCTGTCTTTACCTTGATACCAGCGAGCAATACATTCTAATGTCAGGTCAAACCGATCGCCAATTTTGCGGTGCCAACCTCTCGCACGATTGATGGTCTGCGTTCCGCCGCGTAGTTCGCTGGGGAAAATAATCTCTGAGCCGATGCGCCAATCAATATTATCTATTGCCGTCAAAGTATCTCGTGATGTCTGCTCAACAATCAGCTTATTGCGCTTCCAAGTTTCAAAAGTAGCTACCATATTATCACTTGAAACAGGAATCTGATGCCGACCATCACTGGCTATTAAGTACGCTCCCTGATCCAACATGGTCAGCTGACGACCGTCAGGCAGTGGTTTAGTCCACAATTCAGCATGATAGCGCTTTAACGTCGGGCTGTGCTGATCTGGATCTTTATTGTTAGCGTCTTGACGACAATCAAACCAAACATCAATCATTAGTGTCGCTCCTTTCTTGGTACTAATTTGCATATCGCATACAATATACAAATTAAATACTCAATCCGCCGCAATAACATCCCCAACAGACCGCCGCTTGGAATAAGCCTGCCGCTCGCCATAGCCGATGCGTAGCAAAATAGTCGGGTATTCTCCAGCCAGACCCAGCGTCCTTGCCATCTCTGAGGCAATCTCTGCTTCTTCGTTTGGCTGGTTCAGATAGGCATGAGAGATCCCAAGTTCCGTGGTAGTCAGCAAGAAACGCTGCAGCGTCCGACCTAGATCCACCCATTCGCGCCGACTATTTTCTCTCGTCGTAAAAAGAACCAGATGAGAAGCCGAAGCTATCTTTTCGCGATCGGCCTTATTCTGCGTCTTAGCATTGATAGCCATCGACATGATCGGCTCAGCCATCCAGCGCGGCACATTAGGCGCGCCAAACACGGCGTAACTCAGCCCATCAAGTGTTTGATCTTGATGCTTCTTATTAAATCGCATCCAGCTTTTCAATTCAGCCTTAAACGCCTCTTTTTGCATTTGACGCGTATTGCCCTGAAGAACGTATTGCTCAATATCATTAAACTGTTTAGTTTGACGCGCGTAATAATGAACCGAAATGCCCTTTTCACTGCGGATAGATTGTAATTTCTTTAGTACATCTAAGGCAATTTCCTCACCGTTATAAACACTGCGGTTAGTCTGCCGCGCGTCTATCTGATTGAACAATGGATTTGGCTTAATATCCGCCTTTTCCATGAGCGAAACCGTAACAACGCCTGTATCACCAACCGAAACGGCAGATTTATAGCCCTTAGTTTGCGCCGCCAAGCAAAGATTCTCTACTGCACAGCCCAAACTCACAAACAACTCCCTGTCGTCAGGGTCGACCACCGGTAATCTTCTGTCAAAATCAGGGTGAATTTCTACTGCCGACTCGTTCTGACGAAATTTCCACGGCTGGGTATTATGGCCTGATGGCGCCTTGACAGCTTGCGCAACCAAAAATTCAAAGTTAGCTGATGATATGTTGTTACTGCGAGACATTCTTACCATAATTCTACCCAACACACGAGCCTTCCCATCTCGTTAGCTACTTCTTATAACCAAGTATACTCGCCCTATAGGAGCGAGGTCAATCAATATCGCCAAGACTAAGCTTTCAGCCATTCTTCTTGAAATCATTGTAATATTCAATGGACACCGGAAAGAATCCTGCACATATAACGCATATCACCAGTTTCTGTCAGTTCGTGTGATAGACAGCAGATATTCAAGAGCTTTTAGCTTCCTAGCTTGGTCTGGTCGGATATTTTTAACCCTCATGTCCGCATGCGGTACAATCTCATCTAACCGCTTGAGTTCTCCTGATTTTGCATCTATTACAGCACACAGCATTCGCTGAGCCTCTGGCAAGTTGGACAGATCTGCCTCAATAGGCAATTCATCATTATACGGCCCAAATCGTTTCATATATAGTTGCGAGTCACCCGCTAAATCCTGCAACAGGTGCGCAGTAGTATGATTCGGCGTACCGCTGTATGGCAAATCCCAATAGCGATACGTTTTCGTCCCTAGTTCTGATGTTATATCCGGATGTCTCTCGTCTTTGATTGCTTGATACTGATTCTCTAATTGCTCCGCAGCAGCTTTATTATCTCGTGTTACAATACCTATACGTACATAAGCTTGAGTGGTTGGCTTTAAAAGTCCAACAGGTTTCCCAACGAAAGCAGCAAACCGAGATATTACATCACCTCGAATACCGAAAGCATACGCAAACGTACCGTCCTCCTGTTTCGTAACATCAATGGTTATCACACTATCTTCGAAAGAAGTTCCTATATATTCGTAGGGAGCATCCGGATATTCAGCGCTTCTTGGCATAAACCTCCTATGCTCGCCTGGTTGCCAAGAACCCTCCTCTACAAATTGATTCAGCGGCTCAATTATATCCTCTTGAAGAATATTACTGTTGCTTCGACAACCCCATATATTCACACTGTTTTCACTATCAATTGGACCAATAAAATACTTCTCCAAGTCGCTATATAAATCCGCCCTACTGGTATACTTGACATACATCTGCTCTACTTCTATATCAAGGCAGGAGACATCGGCTTCACGAAGCAACCCAAGCACCGAAGGGTCGACTTCCTGCAACGCGCTTTCTTTCAAGCGCAACTCTATGAATGATTTTTTCCAATCTTCATATATCTCATTATTTTCTTCCAGACCTGGATATTGACGAACAAGTTCTTCGTATGATTCGACGTCTGGGATGATCATTGCTAAGTTATGGCGAATATAAGGGTAGTTCTGCCACCACACTTCGTCGCCGCGCTCTTCTTTGCTGCGCTCTGCTAATTTTTCATGAAAGACCTCCGACAAAGCAAGAACTGCACGATCATGAAGTTGCGGATCTGAGCCTTCAATTGCCGTTGCTTTCAAATATGCATCAGCACAGCGGCTTTTAACGTTTTCACTATACCTATCTGCATCTGGCACATCTATCTCAAATTCTTTACTTACAATCTCGCCAAAACATTTATTTGGATCGGAGAAGATAGCCACGACGAACCCATCTAGCTGCTCATTAAACGCACCTTCTCGTTCTCGTTCAGCTTTCTGATGCGTAATATTATCTTGTATAGTTTCCGTTCCTCGCCTCGTTTCCTCGGCTACTTGCACTGCTCCACCTTCTCCCTCATTAACTGTTCTCCCCAGAACATACTGTGCTACTCTCTCTTCCCCCTCGTCAACCGTTCTCCCTAAAACATACCGGGTCAACAATTTCAGCTTCTTTGAATCTCCCGGATTCTTTTCCCGATGATACGAATCGCCTAGACTCCCATATCTCTGCAGCAATGCATTTAGCTTGTCATCACCCCACTCATCCGTTAAACTTGCGGCTGCATCGCTGCTTAAGAACCGCCCCATCTTCTCAGGAGTAGCCAGGTTCGCCATAACGTCAAAAATCGCCAGCAGTCTCTCGCTTCTTTCTCGAGGCCTCCAGCCCTCCTCCGGATCTTTGTAATCATCCAAAGATACGCGAATAGCCTCAGCCATTTGTTCGGCTATATCAAACTCGTCGGGCTTTTCTTCTCGCAGTCTTTCTGCAACTTGCCTCATCTTTTTACCATTAGTAAAGGCTAGAAACCCCTCCTGGCGGAGTGTGCTTTCTAAATCTGGATCAAGAAGCGAATCGCCATCAGCGTGCGGCATTTCTGCTTTGCTATCACCGCTACGCGGCAGGTTAGGAAATCTATCAATCATCTTAGTTATAATGCTAATATTTCTTTGCTAAATTGTCAACATTAGTGCGATGATTTACCGCTACCAGCGACAGTCAAACTACTTTAAGGCAGTTCCGCCAAGCTGCCCTTTGGCTCTAGCTCGTCGCGCTCGTCTCTCTTCGAGGTATTTAATCATCTCTCCCTGCTCCGCTACCGAAAAATATCTTCCTCTACTGCTAGCACCTTTTTCTATTAGACCACATTTTATGCAGCCCTACGAACGGCAGTATAGTCCTCTCCAATCGCGTCGCTAAGTCCTTTTAGGCTTATCTTCTCGCGCCGCTTGACTGCCAGTCGCTCACTTACCAATTGTTCAACCATAGCCACAACTTGCCTGGCTTCATCTTCGGGAAGATATAAAAATCCTCCTATCTTAACTGGATTTAGCTCAAACTGCTTAATGGCGCATGACATATCGGGGTAAGTTATATCATGTCCGCCTTTACGCTGTTGGTGTTCCCCTGCAAACTTAGCGACGGAAACATAGCCTTCTGGAATTGGCGCCGTGCGCCTCTTCGTCTCCTCCACAATCAGCCGAGCATCTTTCTCAGTAAAAGCAAGTATTGGTCGTCCGTTTCTGCTACGATATATACCTTTTGTTATTTTTCCTTGCTTTTCAAGTGCTATGACAACGTTTCGAATCATCACTTTGTCTTTTTCTTCTTGTATACCTAGCTCTTCCCCTATCTCACTAATAGTAGCATATCCATCCGGAACCTGAGGCAAATCTTTTGAACTTCTTGAGCTTCTTAAATATCTTGTATCGACAGGCTTATCTAACTCTTGCTGGCTGAATCCGCCTTCCAGTGCATTTGCCAGATTAGCTGTAAAATTCTTCGTCGCCATAATTCGCGCGCCTTGTCCTGGATTATCCTTTATTAGTTTGCTCAATTCCTCTTTCGTATAATCCGTCAGCGGGCGTGCCGACTCGTCCTTCGACGAACGGTTAGAATTAACTTGCTCGCGCACCCATTCGCCATTAAACACAAATGTAACGTTCTCGTATTCGTCGCAAACCAGAATAACCTTATCAAGTTCAGGTACGGTAACTTGACAGTACGGTTCCTCACGCATCATGTTCGGATCAACGCTTCCCCAAACAATAGACACCGCCTCAGAGTCGTCAGGATCTATGTCAAACTCACTCTTTAACATAACCAGCAGGTTTTTTAATTTCGGCCGCTTGCCTTTTTTCTCCATTCCAGTACCGCTGCCTGTAGCTTGCGGAACGGGCGTACTGTCTGGCGGCACGAACACCTCGCTAGATTAGTTAACCTGCGCAATCACCCGGTCAATTACCGCAAATTGGCTAGCTTTATACACCAAATGCCTGAGGATAGCTTCCACATCCTCCAATCCAAAGTGCTTAAGCGCCGCGCCCTCACGTTCTTTTCCATTAGCCTCTCCAAGCTGCTGCCACTCAGCACCCGGCTGGGCGTCGTATTCGGCAACCACATCTTCGACCAGATTAATAACCGCTCCCAGCGCGTCATCGACATACGTGTCCGTATTTTCCAGCGTTAACGGCCTGTCGATCGCTTCAGGCAATCGATTCTTAAAAGTTTCTTTCTGGTTAATATAATGTCAATAATAAATTGTCGCGTTTCTTACGCTTTTATTTTATTGATTACATCTTGAAAGGAGTATTGCAACTTATTCTACAACTGTTCAAAAATCTTATGGGCTTGATTCTTGCCAATAGCCTGAACTAATTCAGCGTAACCCATCCACCGACCGCGTTTAGTTTTGTCGCGACGATAATCCTTCTCGTCGGTAATATCGCCCGTAACTATCGCATCGACATTGCGCCAGGCAGTCCAAAGCGTGTCATCGCTTATAAAACTATAGTCCAGATGAACGCGATTTTCATTGATTAATTTGTAATCTGACGACGAAAATCCGCGCGCATACAACTCGCGGAGGATAACATCTGCCAGTTCGGCAAAGTTGTCAGCAGTGACATACAAAAAGTCATCATATTCCTCGCCAAGTTCGTACGATCGGCCATTCATAAAAACACAATACAAATCATCGTCGACAACTTTTTCATCCAACCACACGCGGCGATCGCGTGTTGTCGGAATCACCCGGCAGCTAATTTTCTCTGTAAAATTTTTGAAGTTATTCATTCTGTATCCAATTTCCGTTTCATGCACTTTGCGTATCTATATACGATGCGCTATTTAATATTTCTTCAAATACTTTACTATTTTGTTTCCAATATTCATTGTAAGAGAATACCGATATGTAACGAAGACATCCGTCTTCGCGACCAACAGCTAAGCGTGTTACCATTTTAGTATTTTCAGGTCGAGAACCGCAACTTGATGTAATTCTGACAATACCAACTAAACCATTTTGTTCCAAAGTATCGTCCTTGATATTGACAGTCGCTTGACAATTTTCCAATCCCTTAATAGTAAAGAATCTTTTCGCGTCTTCGCGCAACTCTTTGCTATCATAAGCCATTTTGCGCACTAATTCATAAGCTTCATCAGGCGCAGCTGGTAACACTAACCGCTCCGAATCCTGAGTCACGCCAACACCGCTAATTGACTTATTATCCTTGCCCAGTTTATCGCCGTAACCTTCAGTTTTACCGTTTTTTACATCAATCCTTTGCCACTGCTTTGGTATTAGAAAACGGGTTTTCTGAGTTCTTGCTTCAACCAAATTTTTACTTTTCAGATAGACTGGCACTTCATGCAGCAAATAATCATACGAAGTATAAGCGCTTACGCTGAAACATACTAAAACTAAGATTAATTTGAGTATTTTTGTTTTCATTTGTACATTTTAATAATAGCACACGTTACTACAGCTCTACATCCGGTAAGTCCTTCAATTTCTTGCCGTCAAAACAAAAGTAGGCTGCGCCTTGATACGCACCACTATCATTAACTTGATTCCTGTCCTCAAATATTTTTCGCACCAGCGGCGACAGTAGCCATCGCTGCCCGCCATATTCAACTTCGCGCTCGCCAACAATTTTTGCTACAATTGTTTTATCTTTGAGAAAGACAACCTCATCGCCGTTTTTGAGGCCTTTTCGATAAAAGCTAAACTTTTGATTACTATTTTTGGCTTTGGTGATTTTGTCAAATTCCGCTTCTTTGTTCTTTTGCTCCGGAAAGATAACATCGCCCTCAAACGACAGCAACAGCTGCCGCACCAAATCGTAATCAAGCGCAAAAAGTTCGCTACTACCGACTCGATGCTTGGCGAATATTTCGTGCAGTAGCGTTTCCTTTTCGGAATAGTCAACCACCTCGATCGCAAACAACCGCTTCAAGCCAACCACATTGTAGTAGCCATTCGCCTCAAGGAAACGCATCCGCTCTGAGTACTGCTTGGTTTGTGTCTTGCCGATTTTGATAAGGCCTGACACTGCGGTGGTCATGACGTAGATGATGCCTTTGCTCACTTCTAGTCTCCTATTTGGTCTCTTTCGTGAAGTACTTCTTCAGCGTCACCGTATCACCCACCCGTGCCTCGCGCGTGGTTTTCAAGTTGGTGACGATGTAACCGATTTCGCCGGTATCAAGCGACGGATCGGCAATCATGCCGGGACTAAGATGACCAACTTCCAGCGCTAAGCCATTCGCGCTAGTCGCCATCATATGAATCGCTTCGCCTTTCTTAATTTGCCCGTCAACCACCCTGACGTACAAAATCACCCCGCGATAATCATCATAATAACTATCAAAAATCAACGCCCGCGTCGGGTCGTCTGGCTGGCCAGTCGGTGCCGGAATTCGCTCAACAATCGCCTCCAAAACTTGGTCGACGTTCTGCCCCGTTTTAGCAGAAATATGAATAATTTCGCTTTCATCACAGCCCAGCAAATTGATCACCTGCTTGGACACCCGTGGCACATCAGCGGCTGGCAAATCGACCTTGTTGAGTACCGGGATAATCGTGAGATCCTGCTCCATCGCCAAGTATACATTCGCCAGCGTCTGCGCCTGAATGCCTTGGCTGGCATCAACCACCAATACCGCGCCCTCGCAGGCCTGCAAACTACGCGACACCTCATAGCTAAAATCAACATGGCCGGGCGTATCGATAAGGTTGAGATCGTAAGTAACCGACCGCAACAGCCTGTTAGTGCCGACCTCGCTGGCGCTTTTCTCTTCAGGCCGCTCGGCCGCCAACTGATCTAGCTTACGCTCTTGGCCTCGCTTTGCCGGAAAGGCAAAGCCTTCAGAGAAAAGACCAGCAGCAATCGGCTCGTACTTCATTCGCACCGGCGCCAACTTAATAGTAATCCCTTTTTCGCGCTCCAAATCCATACTATCCAGCAACTGCGATTTCATCTCGCGCTTCTCTACCGTCCCCGTCATCTCCATCATCCGGTCAGCCAGCGTCGATTTGCCGTGATCAATGTGAGCGATGATACAAAAATTGCGGATACGTTCCACTCTAACGCCTCACTCTGCCGAATAGTAGCTGTCGTAGTTTTGCAACAATCGGATCCGCCTCTTCAAGCTTAAATACTTTACTTAAAGCTATATATACCGCAAAACTCACCACCACAATGACAGTAAACTTCGGGAAAACCGCCATAAAATTCATATCGCGCGACTGCAACTGTAGCATCTGTACTACAAAATAAGTCACCACACCCATAATTGCACTGGCAATCATCATAGTAATAATACTGCGCAGTGTCTTGCGATTAAAAATACCCGGTGTACGTACGTGCAATATAGTTAGCAAAATCGCAATCTCTACCACCGAAACAATCGATTGCGCCCAGGCCAGACCAAATACTCCCCAGCCGAACAGCTGCGTGAAAATTATTGCTAATACAATATTCAACGATATCGTCGCTATCGAAATATACAGAGGCGTTCGCGTGTCTTGCTGCGCGTAGAACGTTCGCGCCATGATGTGATAAAGCGTCCTGAAGAAAATCGATATCACTAACGCACCGAGAACACTAGCAATCGCCGGCTGCCCGCCGTTCTTGATGAATGCCACCACATAACCACGCGCAAAGAAAGTAATCACAGCAATCGGCAGAGCCAACCAGACAATCCAGCGGAAAACCGAGCGCAGCTCTTTCTTGAAGAGATCAACTCGCCCTTCCGCTAGCCGTTCAGTCATCCGCGGAAAAGCCGCATTGCTAATAGCCACGCCGACTAGATTCACTGGCATCAAGCTCAAACTAGACGCCTGCTGGTAAACACGCATAATTCCGTCGCCCATTCGTGACGCTAGATTAATTTCAACAATTCCATTAAAATAATCAATTCCTTGATCAATTGAGCGCGGCGGCAGAAGCTTCAAGACTTGGCGAAAACCTTTGTTGCGCCAAGAAATCACTGGGCGATAGTCAAAGTTTACGCCGACCAGACCAATTGAACTAACCACCAGCTGCAGAATTGCCCCTAGCACCACGCCAAGCGCCACACCCATAATGCCGCCTTCAAATATCTGCCAACCAAAGATATTAATGCCGTTAGTAAAATATTTGGCACCGACAACGATACCTAGATTATAGATGGTTGGTGCTAGTGCCAAAAAAGTAAACCGGCCGATTGCTTGCTGCATACTCGACACTACCGTCGCAATCGCGAACAAAAACGGATTGACGGCAATTATACGCATCATACTCACCGCCAAAGCATGTCCTTGTTCGCCAAAGCCCGGGCCAACAACATAGCGCACCAGCGGGTCGGCAAAGATAATAATCAGCACGCTAGTGATTAACGTCAATACCGCAAAGAGATTCAGCAAGCTTGAACTCAGTTCCCATGCCGATCGCTTATTACCGCTCGCCAAACGTTGATTAAACACTGGGATAAACGATACGCTCAAAGCGCCCGACACTAGCAGGAAATACATAAAATCCGGCACGGTAAACGCCGCTACATAGGCATCAGCACCCACTTTATAAGTGTCTAGGTACATGCCATTAATTAAACGATCGCGGTAAATCCCCAGCAAGCTTGACAGCATTGTCGATCCAGACAGCAGAATTGCCGCCCACTGTACTGACAATTTGCTATTCGCTTTCGCAACAACCGACCGTACTCGACTTCCTCGCCCCGCCATAGTTTATGCGTGTAGTTTTACTTCCTTTGGCAGCACCGCATCCTTCATGTATTTAGCGGCGTCTTCTTCTTCGAGAGTTTCGTTTTTGAGCAAAGCATCCTTGAGCTTTTCAAGCACCGCCCGATTCTTGCTGAGTATTGTCTCGGCACGAACCGACGCTTCCTTGATTAGCGCCTCGACCTCGTTGTCGATCTCTTGTGCTGTCGCCTCTGAATATGGCCGGTCGTGGGTAATTTTGTCAAAAACCATGCCGCCATTGTCCTCGTGGAAGACTTGGTCGCGCAGTTTCGAGCCCATGCCTTGTTCAACTATCATATTGCGGGCAACTTTAGCGGCATGGCGCAAATCACTGCCAGCGCCAGTAGTGATACCATCATCACCGTAAATCAGCTTCTCGGCAATCCGGCCGCCCAGCGCTCGCGCTAGAATATCTTTGAACTCGTAAACATTAGTGTAACTTCTGTCTTCTGGAGGCAAGAACCACGTCACGCCGCCCGTACCGCCGCGCGGAATGATAGTGATTTTGTGTACTGGATCGCTATCTGGCAAAACATGACCAACAATAGCATGGCCAGCTTCGTGGTAAGCAGTTAATTCCTTTTCATGGTCGTTCATTACTTTAGCTTTACGCTCCGGGCCGATAGCCACTTTTTCAAAAGCTTCAGTCAGGTCGTCATTCGACACTTTCTTGGAGTTGCGCCGCGCTGCAATGATTGCCGCCTCGTTGGCAATATTCGCCAAATCGGCACCGCTAGAGCCAGCCGTTTTGGCTGCCAGCTTATCGAGATTGACTGTGTCGTCAGTCGGCTTATTTTTGAAATGAACTTTCAAAATAGCTTCGCGATCTTTGCGCTCCGGCAAACTAATCGTCACGTGCCGGTCAAAGCGGCCTGGCCTGAGCAGTGCCGGATCAAGCACGTCAGCCCGGTTGGTCGCTGCTATTACAATCACATTGGTGTCCGCCTCAAAACCGTCCATCTCTACCAAAATTTGATTCAGTGTCTGCTCGCGCTCGTCATGACCGCCGCCCATACCGCTGCCGCGTTTGCGCCCGACGGCGTCAATCTCATCAATAAAAACAATCGCTGGCGCGTTTTTCTTGGCCTTCTGGAAAAGGTCGCGCACGCGGCTGGCACCAACACCGACAAACATTTCAACAAACTCTGAACCAGAAATCGAGAAAAAAGGTACATCCGCCTCGCCAGCTACTGCTCGCGCTAGCATCGTCTTGCCGGTACCTGGATCGCCGACTAGCAGCACACCCTTCGGGATTTTAGCACCGAGACTTTGATATTTTTTCGGATGCTTGAGAAAGTCAACGACCTCTTGTAAATCCTGTTTAGCATTATCATTGCCAGCGATATCGTCAAACACCACCCGCTCTTTATCAAGGCCGTATAGCCTAGCCTTACTTTTACCAAAACTCATCGCCTGGCTATTCTGGCCCTGAGCTTGCCGCATCATAAAAACAAACAGCGCGCCGATCAGCAACACTGGCAAAACCACCGTCATCAAAGTCAGCATCAAAGAATTATCAACTGGCGCACTATCCGAAACAACTGCACGGCCTTTTTCGTTAAGTATATTGTCTTTCAGCAGCGACGAAACCCCGCCGCCTAAGTATGTCCGCTTAGACGGCTTATTTTCACCCTTCATAGTCACCTGAAGGTCGCCGCCTTGGCCTTCGATCTTGGCTACTTTGCCTTCGTTGGCGTCTCGAATCACCTGAGCGATTGGTACTTCCTGGAGCGGCTTAGCCGGCATAAATGCCGCATATAGCGACAGTCCAATCAAAACGATAATTGCCCAGAATAAACCGAGCCGAACTTTATTACTCACCTTTTGTTTACGAGGTTTAGGCATTGAAATATGTATCCTTTCGTGGTTTTATAATCAAATTCAGAATATCTCTGTAATTATACCACCTTCGCGCAGTAAGTTCGAGAGGTAATTTCTAATTGCACGCCATCGCCGACATCAATTTTAGCGCCCGGCCGCGCCGTCTTGACAGCCAGCAAAGCCCGCTGAGTACGCGGCCGAGTCGGTCGCAGTCCGCCAGTCTGCCTGGCAATATCGCTCGCTAGTAGCTCTAACGCTACGTCATCATCAATCTGCGACAAAAAATACCGCGAACCGCTATTGCGCAGCGTGATCCGCTCAGTTTCGCGTTCAATGTCTTTCCGTAAGGCTAGCTGTCTAGCGCGCAACTGCAGTAATTTTACAACTGTGCGTCGATTGATAATACTTTTTAGTACTTTTCTGACACGATTGCGTTGATAAAGACCGCTTGCGTTCGTTGCGTCTTCAACCCATTCCAAGCGATGCTGCAGCGCATAATCGTATAATTGCGTCTTGGTAAAAGAAATCAGCGGACGTTTGACTCCTGTGCGCGCTAGCACAGCTAACCCGCGCCATCCCGTACCTCGCTCAATATTGATAGCAATCGTTTCGGCGACATCTTCAGCATGATGCGCCGTAACCAGCACCGCGCCAAACTTCTGCGCCTGTGTTAGCAAAAAGTCATACCGCTTCTGGCGCGCTAATTCTTCGCTAGCATTCGGCCCGAGATTAAGCGCCGTCGAAACGAACGGTAGATTATATTTCTGCGCCAACGCTGCCACAAACCGTGCATCAGCGCGCGAAGCCTCGCCGCGGATTCCATGTTCGACATGCGCTACAATTAGCCGATGATCTGACCGGCTCAGTATATCCAATAAGCACACGCTATCCACACCGCCAGAAACTGCCACCAAGTACGTCATACTTTTTATTATAATCTATCAAGATACTAGCGTTAACTGACACCACTAATAATATATTTTATAAATAGCGCGTACTACCAAACGGAATCTTGGTGCGAACCGCCTCGGTATTAAGCGTACTAGCAGCGTGAATAGTCCGAGCGCCGTACCGCTGATTAATCTCGTCAATTGCCCAAGTTATTTGCTGCTCGCGCGCTAATTCGTCGCCAAACAAACTTAGCTGATCGCTGGTGCTGTTATACAGATTATAACAATGCACGCCTATCTCGCGTATATCACCAGCCGGCGCCTGGCAGAATAACTCTTCGGCCACATGCCACAACGCAGCATCGCTAAACATTGGCAGCGGCGCTAAATATTTACGCTGCCAGTAATTGCCCGCGCGTCCCCAGCGTCTATTATTCAACGATAGCTTTGAGTTGCTAGCCACACCCGCCATTCGCACATAAATACCGACACCGCGCGCCGACTTGCGCTGTGAACGCAATTTTTGTCCAACCGCCTCGACTAAATTATGCAATCGAGCGGCTATTTGCTGCCGCGGCATATTACGCTCCTCTAGTACGTATTGGCGGCCGCATGTTTTAACGTCGCTTATCAAATCATCGACTTCCCAGCCATGCAGACGTTGATACCATTTTTCACCATTAATACTATGAAAAGCAGCATGAAGCGCCTCTGGCGACGAAGCGTACATTTGCAGCGGCGTAAAAATACCCACTGCGTTCAGCCGCTGCTCGTTGTGCCGCGCAATTCCCGTCAGATCGCGTAAAGTTAAGTTGGATAACACCGTTTGTACATTTTGCGCCGTCACGACATCAAGCCCGTCAGGCTTATGCAAGCTAGCCGCCATCTTGGCCCAGAAACGGTTAGTACCGATACCGATATTACAACGCATGTACGAACCTACTTCGGTACGCAATCGCTGCTTAATCTCTTTACCGATAGCTTCTAAACCGCGCGACCGCATTGATTCGGGCGCTACTGCAAAATCAATTATGCCTTCATCAATACTCTTCATCACCACCGCTGGACTGTAACTATTCATAATTCGCAGCAGCTGCCGATATACCCAGCGATATTTCGGCGGATCGCTGTCGAGCGCTACTAGCTCGGGACACAACCGTTTAGCCTGGCGATATTTCATACCAGCCTTAACACCGTAAGCTTTCGCTTCGTAACTCACGGTGATAACCGAAGTGTTCTCGACCAAACGATTAACTACCGCCACTGGCCGCCCGCGCAGCAGCGGCCGCGACTGCTGTTCAATAGTCGCAAAACAACTATTGAGATCTATATGCATAATCAGCGGTAATGTTTGACTATGTCCTAAGTTTAAGCCATTCGAGAAGGATTGCTTTCTTTGGCTAGCTGATTCAGCCATGCTCCGCCTCGCGCGTCAATCGCCAAGTCAACCGCTCGCTATCGAATTCCAGCCGATAATCAGCTTGCCCGTCCGTCACATCAAAAATATGCATCGTTCGCCGTCCTTTAGCTACTGGATGCCGCAAACCTAGCTCGCTTACTTCAACCTCACGCCCATTCGGACGTCTAAACCGCCGCGGCACGCACAATTCTAAACCGCTGCCAAACGTCGCAATAACTTCTACTCGTTCATTTAATTCTAGCTCATCGTTCACGGCAAAATTATAGCACAGAATAGCAAACCGCCCTTGACACAGAAGGGCGGCTCACTAGAGAAGTGCGGGAAATATTTCTCGAAGCATATTGTCCGACAGCTTCATTAAATTATCCTTAAAAAACCTAGCTTGCCACCGATTACTGTTATCTGCTATAATCTACAGTGCTTTACTCTTGCGGCACTGTAGCTCAGTTGGTTAGAGCGTAGGACTCATAAGCCTAAGGTCACTGGTTCGATCCCAGTCAGTGCTACCAAAGAAAGCTCCCCGCCTTTGCCGCGGGGATTTTTCTTTGTACTTAAACTGCCACTAAAACGCAAAATCCTCAACGTCTAGCAGGTCATTACGGCGATTAATGAATTCACGCAGTTCAACCGTTGTACGCGGCCGATTCCAGGTGGCATTCTCGTTATGTAATGAGTTATTTGATTCGGTGACTTCCATTTTTATTTTTCCTTTTTGTATAAGTTAATTACTTATACTTTTAGTATAACACAAACTTGCCAAAAAAGCAATAGCTTTTTACAAAATCTTTTGACTTCGCCAGACCGCTTATGGTATAAATAATATAAGGATTATCAAGACAAACATGAATACTCTCATCGCTGTTAGCATCATCGCCCTGGCAGGACTTATCCACGCTAGCTTTCAGTTAAGCGTTAGTATGGCTACATCTCTATCGGGGCATGCCTTAGGACGCAAGCTGGCCGCTCGGCGCACGTTACGGCTGCTATTTAGCTTTGTAGCTGGCGCCTTCACTATGACACTTTTATGTGTTAGTTTCGCTAGCTATGCTATCGGTGTATTCGCGCCGCACAGTAATTTGTTGTGGATCACTTTGACTGCTGGTCTGATGATCGTTGGCTTGGCAGTTATCCTTTTTTACTATCGTAAAACCGAAGGTACCGAATTGTGGATTTCACGCAGTTTTGCCCGATTCTTGTGTAAACGCACCGCCAAAGCCAGCCTTGCCGCCGAAGCGTTTAGTCTAGGATTGACTAGTGTTGTCGCGGAACTACTATTTACTATCGTACCAATCATTACCGCAGCCTGCGCTATCATCGGGCTGCCGCCGATTTGGCAAATCGTTGGCGCAGCAGGTTATACGCTAGCTGCTTCGCTCGGGCTGCTAATCGTCGCCCTATTGATTGGCAGCGGACGCCAACTGAGCCGCATCCAGCGCTGGCGCGAACAAAACAAATACTTTTTACAATTCGCTGCCGGTCTGGGTTTGATTATCCTTGGTTTTTATATATACGTTAATACTGTTTCCGACTTAATCATTCAGGTGAACGCTGTATGAAAGTTACTGTTTTCAAACGAGGCAAACGCCCGCCAGAAGATTTCGATGCCAAAAAGCTGCGCGCTAGCCTGTACGCCGCCTGCCTTAGCGCTAAAAGCCCCGAAGGGTTAGCCCGCAATTTAGCCGATCAAGCTGCTCGCGAGGTCGAAGCTTGGAGCGGCCAAAAATCAGATATCACCACCACCGATATTCGCGCGCAAGCTGGACGATTTCTAGAACATAATCATCCTGATGCAGCATATTTATATAAACACCACAAAAAAATGATGTAGGAGACATGAATGGCGAAGAGACACAATAAATTTGATTACGATTTAATAGTTATCGGTAGCGGAGCTGGCGGATCAGCCGCTGCCACTATCGCCGCTCGCAATGGCGCGCGCGTAGCGATTATCGAGGAAGACACCTTTGGCGGCGATTCGCCTAACTGGAGCGATGTACCAACCAACGCCTTATTACACGTCGCGCACCTCTATGATCAAGCACGCCACGGCGCCAAGTTCGGCTTACGCTCTAATACGCTTGGCTACAATTATCCGAGTATTCGCGCCTGGAAAGACCTCGCCGTCAAGCGAACTGGGGCTGCTGGTAATCGCAAATTCTACGAAAACCAAGGCATTACTACCTATACTGGACATGCCCACTTTCTGTCGCCCAATGAAATTTCCGTTCGACGCAAGCACATCAGCGCCGAAAGATTCCTGGTCGCTACGGGTTCGCACTGGGTAGCACCAGAAGTACCAGGATTAGACGAAATCCCATTTTTGACAGCGCGCACCATTTTAGAGTCGATGCGTCCACCGAAGAGCCTTTACATCATAGGTGCTGGCAGCGTTGGCGTCGAGATTGCGCAGCTGATGGCTACTTTCGGTACTAGGGTTTATTTGACTGATATCGCTGCCCGCATTTTACCAAAAGAAGACGAAGAAGTTGGCGAGCTGCTAGAAGCCTACCTCAAGAAGCATAAAGGCATTACGTCATTGACGCAAACACGAACGGTCGCAGCAGTCAAAGACGGACTCGGCTACCGCGTATCATTCCTGCGCGGCGGTGTCGAAAAGTCGGTACGCGTCGAGGATATCTTGGTGGCAACTGGACGTCGTCCAAACCTTGATTTAGGACTAGAGAACGCCAGCGTCCAATACGACCCAACCGGCATCCATGTTAACGAATATTTACAGACAAGCGCTCGCCACATTTATGCAGCTGGGGATATTATCGGCAACTCTGAGCACACGCATACTGCACTGCTAGAATCGCGGATTGCTGCTCATAACCTTTTTTCAAAGAATCAAATCGCGCCAGATTATACTGCTACACCGCGGACAACCTTCACCTTCCCAGAAGTGTCATCTGTTGGTTTGACCGAAGACGATTGTATCAAACGCGACCTCAAAATCAACAAAGCCATGGCACCGCTATCAATCATCGGCCGCTCAAATACCAGCGATTTCCGCGACGGCTTCGTCAAACTAGTATGCGACAAGAAAGGCGTTATAGCCGGCGGTACTATTGTCGCGCCGAATGCTAGCGATAGTATCCACGAAATCGCCCTAGCTGTGCGGCACGGCCTAACCGCTAAAGACTTAGCAGACACGCCACACGTTTTCTTGAGCTGGAGTGAAGCTATTCGGGTTGCTGCTAGCAAATTAGCTTAAACCAGTCAGTTAACCAAGAGAAAAGCTCAACTAGAAGTTGAGCTTTTCTCTTGGTAGCGGGGGCTGGATTTGAACCAGCGACCTCTTGGTTATGAGCCAAGCGAGCTGACCAGGCTGCTCCACCCCGCGATACGGGTACTATTATAGCAAACCACGCATCACTTATGCAAGCGCGAAGCAGCAGTTTTGCCAGTCAGAAAATCAATCCATTGCTGGAAGTTTGACTTGTGCACGGCAGGCGTATTGCCGCGTGGAGCTGTTTTAATATACGATGAGTTATCGTCCTGGCTGTCGAGAGATTTCACTGCAGCGCTATTCTCTGGCAGTATTAGCTGCTTCTCGCCAGGATCTGCCAGACCTAACTTGCTGCGCGCTTCTAGCTCTTTATATTCATCGCTCTTATAATAATTTTGTTCGTATTTCAGCGTCTCTACTTCTAGCTGCGCCAGCCGTAATTGTTGTTTTTTTTCGTCAAGCGCTCGTTGGGCGCTAAAGTTCATCTGGATCGTCGACATTGTACCCATCACCCAGCTAATCGCAATGATAATCGCCAACAACAGCACCAATCCATTAAAGTTCGCGTAATTGAACCAGATATAATGCAGTTGTTGGCGTAATCTTTCAACAAGTTTCATCTATCAACTATTATAAACCATGAGCGGTAATCGAGATAGCGAGATAAAACGACTCTTATTGGCGACGACGGATGATAGCGTATACGCCGGCAGCGCCGCCTAGCACCAACACGCCAGCACCGATAATATAACCGTATAGGCTATCGCCAGTTTCAGATAAGCGTCCGCTGTTAGCGGTAGTCTTGCCATTCTTTGCTAGAGCTCCAGGTTGATTGCCACCATTAGCTGGCGTAGTATTCTCCGACCGCTCATAAATTATAACCGGATCGTCGATAACGCCGTTAGCGGTCTTATCCATATCGCCAAAGCCGCCGTCGGTAATTGAGTATTCAACAATAGTGCGTTTGCCATCGACTGATGTTTTGAATGCGACTTTCTCGGTAATATCGGTAGCATTAGCGCCATTAATACTGTACTTGATTACTTTTAGGCGATTAACTTTGTAGATACGCGATAATTCGAGAGTAATTTTGGTAGTATACCCAACCGCTGGCTGCGCATGTCCGTCACAGTTGATCGTAAACTTGGCCGAGCCCTGCATCTGATAGCCAGTCGGAATATTTTTCGGCTGTCCTACCGCGGTAGCGTTTTTGATGTTGTAGCATTTATCGCCTGAGGTAGACAGCGTAAGATTGGTATTGTTTGCTTGGCGAATTGTTTGCTTATTGACAAAGGTTTGGACAACAATCGCATCTAGGCGCGCCTGAAGGTTTGTCTTAACGGCTTGATCCTGTACTTTATCGACTAGTGTTCGCGCATGCGCTATAGACTGAGCAGTTTTCTGGCTTTCAGCATCGGCAACAGCTGCCTGCGCGACCGCCTGGGCGTCAGCTTCTTTCTTCTGAGCGGCAGTAACTGCCGAATTGAGCTGCTGTATCGCGGAACTAATATCAGCTGGCGTCGAGCTAGCAGCGGCCTCAACGTTCTTGGCATGCTGCAAAGCAGATTTGACTGCAGGATTGTTTCGGATATACACTGGCTGCGCTTCCACCCGGGCAATCACGTCGCGCAAAGTAGTCTTGTCTGGCCGCAAAGCATCGAGAGCCGCTTGCAACTCTGACGCCGCCGCTTGCAGGCGCATTACCGATACTGAAGCATCGTTGTAGACTTGTTTAGCTTGCTTAATTTTAGCCTTTAGCGCATTGACAGTGTCAGCACTCATACCAGTCGTATCGACAGCCTCAGCTTTAGTAATAAGTGTGGCAAGCGTTTGTTTAGCATTGCTAAGCTGCTGCGATACAGCATCAAGACGCGCCTGCAGAGCAGACTTAACCGACGCGTCCTGGACAGCGTCAACGAGAGTTTGAGCCGCCGTTATCGACTGCGCCGTTTTAGCGCCTTCTGCTGCCGCAACCGCATTGGCAGCAGCTGTTTGAGCATCAGTTTCTTTCTTTTTAGCAGCATTAATTGCCGACTTCAAATTATTGACAGCTGTGTTAACTTCTGCCGGCGTTGGATTAGCCGCAGCATAAACATTCTTAGCATGTTGCAGAGCAGTTTTAACCGCTGAATCGTTCTTGATATAAACTGGCTCTTGGTCAGCATCCGCTATAGCTTTGGCTAGCGCTGTCTTATCGGTTTTGAGATTATCAAGAGCTGATTGCAGTTTGGTTTTGGCTTCAGTGAGCTGCGCCACAGTTGACTCTTGGTCGTTATTGACCGCTTTAGCGGCAGCAATTGCGGTATTCAAGGCAGCAACAGTCTCGGCCGCTAGACCATCCGTCGGCGTATTCTTCGCCTTGTCAATCAATTTCAATAAGGCTGTCCGCGCATCGGTAATTTCCTGTTTGACGGCGTTGAGCTCATCTTGCATCGCTGATTTCTTGTCTGTGTCCTGAACGTGCGCTAAAAGTGCCTCTGCAGCGCGAATATCAGCAGGCGACTTACTGTTTTTTGCCTTATCAACCGCTGTCCGTGCGGCCGCTTGAGCTGCCGTTTCTTTGGCTATTGCGGCGTCAAGCGCTTGCTTGAGGTCGTTTGTCGCTTGGCTAATTTCGGCAGGTGTCGGATTTGGTTTAGCAACAACGTTTTTCGCAGCTGACAGTGCACTGGCTACCGCCGCATCTGCTTTGATATAATCTGCAGAGTTATTCGCGCGATCAATTTGCGCTTGGAGCTGAACTTTATCAGCTTTCGGCAGCGTTGCAGACACTGTCAGTTGACCGTTGAATTGGGCGGTAACAGCGCCAACTGTAACATTCTTGGTCCAGGTTGCCGACAATTCATGAGTATTATTATCATAAATTGGTGAGACAATTTTGACACGACCAGCCCCATCATTAGCCAAATCAGCGCTATTGGTTATAGCAACAGCCGTACCCGATACATCTTTGAGCGGCGATGCAAACGGCGTTGTATTCGTACTCATACGGACGCGCTGATTAGAAACGTCAAGCTTAGTTAATTTAGTTAAGCGGCCCGCAAACGACATATCGCTAATATTACTGCGGTCTGCCTGCAGCGACGTTAATTGCGTCATCGCGCCAATACTATTCAGATCGTTATCAGTTAACGAGGTTGACGATACCTGGAGAGTCGTTACTTTAGTAAGTTGCTTTAGAACTTCGCTATGCGCTAGCTGCGGCGTACCATTATCAGTACCAGACAACTGCAATGTCGTCAAGGTGCCCGCACTCTTGGCAAAATCAGAAATATCAAACGCTGTCGATTTACTATCTACACTTACTTGTGTCAAATGCGTCAGATTAGCTAGCGGCTTGGTCGAAGCAATCGGATTACCAGACGCTAAAAGTACGCTTAAGTTAGCCAAATGTGCCAACGGTTCGATCGACGCAACTTTATTATTTGTCATTGTCAACTTGGTCATTTTTGCTAACGATGACAAAGGCGCCAAATCAGCAACTTCGTTATTGTCAATCTTCAGCTCTTGTAAATTAGTTGCCTTCTCGAGGCCTGTTAGATTTTTGACTTTGACACCGCCGTCTACGGTAAGTTGCGTCAATTGAGCTAGCTCGTCCACTGTGATATCCTGAGTGCTCGGACGATTGCTATCAAGCGTTTTATTGATAGCTGCCTTGAGGCCAGCATCAGGAATATTGACAGTTACTGGAGGTGTCGGCGGAGTCTGCCCGCCCGTCGCATCCATCAGCACATTAACCAGAGCACCAGCATTTACCGGTACGCCAGCTTTAACAGTTTTGCCTGTTGGGTCAATCGCTTGCGCTACGTCGCTCGATAACGGTTTACCTTTGTTGATAGCTGGGCTACCTGGTTTGAGATTGTAATTGCTCTTTTTGTAGTCGTTATTATTTGCTGCTTCTTTCACGAAATACGGATTATTTGCTCGCGAGCCAAAAGTATCAAGCGAATGCGCATCGCGGCCGTCAATCGAGTTCGACAATTTTGGATTATTCGCGATATCAGAAGCTCTGCTTATAACTGTATCGGTCTTTGAAGGAATCTGTTTGAAATCCCACACCGACAAATTTATATCGTCTGATTCGTTACGGTAATATACATTATAATCAAATCCTTTGAGCATATCGTTGGCATCGACATACGGTCTATTTTGATCGTTCTGAGCTCCTTCAACACGCAGTGAATACGCGCGTTGATAATTACCGCCAGAAAGATCCTCTGCTCGAGCTAACGGCCGCGAAGATATAATGTTGTTGTACAATTCAACGCCCGAAGTATTCCAATCTAGACCCAGTCCCTGCGACCAGCTTTCGTTAGCTACACAGGACCCGCCTTTCCAATAATTACACCCGTCAATACGACTATCTTCAAATATGTATATTGGCCGATAAGTGCGAGATATGGTATTGTTATACACCTTAACATCATCGCTGCCAGCTACACGAATACCCGTACCGGAGCTTTCGATTATATTAGAAGCAATTATACCATTACCAGAAACCTCATACATGATAGCAAGCGGAGAATTAGTAAAGAAGTTACCAACGATTTTCGTTTCTACACAGCCTTCATCGCACCAAAAGCCAATCATACCTTCGTTATTGGCGTTGGCGGCAGTAGAATACGCTTTAGTGTCGCGAGAATAATCAACAATATTATTGCGGAATGTAAAGTTTCGTGTATGCGTAACTTTAATATCAGCCATCGTGCAATAAGCTCCGCAGCCAATCGTCAAGAAACCTTCCGCGTTGTTGCCATATAATTCACCGTTAGTAAATACTGTGTTGTGAGATTTGTTAGCCCCAACTCCCGAGCCACCATTATCTATCGCCTTTACGCTGCGCGCCGTCGACGATTCTGCTTTGTTAAAGAACAGGCCTTGGCTTGCACTTTGGGTGACAATCATATCCTGAACCAACGAGCCAGTCCCGTTGATACTTACTGCGGTTGGACCCGAATAAACTCCTCTTTCAGCGGCAGGATCGTAAGGATCCTGAAAACCCCAAACCTGAACAGGCGAATACTGAGCAACGTTAATGCCTTTCACGGAAACGTTTTTGCCAGTACTAGTGAAAGCTCGCGCCCGCTCTGATATCTCGGTTACGCCGCTAGCTGGATTCTTGCCAATATAATAAGATATCGCATCTTGCTGGCCAATATTATAGCCGTCTGCATTATTGTTAGGGGTTTTGAGTGTAGTAGGAGTGTTGTCTTCGACATAAAAAGTATTACTACCAGGCGTTACCTCTGCTTTAGTTTTAACCTGCTTTAGCGGCTCGTCATTAATGAAGACCTGTTCTGGGTAGGCCGCGGTACCTTCAACGCTTGGATTGGCATTTGTGGTACAAACATGACAGAAGTTGTGATAATTCCCAGTTGTTTTCCATATGCCATTTTCACTAGTCCATGAATTTACGACATCGCTGCCCTTTAGCCAAACTTCTGCCCCCGGCGCCGCTTGAATAGTCACATTATCGCCAGAGATGAAAAAATGCGGTTCACGATAAATACCCGACTTCGCGACTACCGTGCCGCCATTACTAATAGAGCTGAGAGCTTTCTTGAATGTAGCGTACGGCGAACCCTCGGAACCATTACCCGAAGTATCGTTGCCATTCGGCGCTACCCACGCGACATTACTCGTTGGGACGGTGTAATTGGTTTTAATAAAAGAGTACTTTTTGTTGAGCTGCGACGCCTGAGCTCGCGGCAAATTCATCAGCACCAAACTTAATGCCGCAATGAATACGGTTATTCCAACGCCAATACGGCGATATTTATATTTGATATTTTTCCTGTGTATTTTCATACTCCTACCTCACTTGGGTTATATACCTGACATAGTAGCATAAGCAAATCGAGCCAGTCAACAAATAATCTGTACGTCACAACGATTTTACGCTATAATATCAGCAATGGGGGCGTAGCTCAGGGGTTAGAGCAGCGGGCTCATAACCTGTTGGTCGTTGGTTCGATCCCAACCGCCCCCACCACCATAATCAACCACAGAGATCAAAAAACCTCCCTTAGGGTAATCGGGAGGTAATTTTGTGCACCTGTTTGTTTACATATCTAGATTAGCAAACTTACTATCTAAACGCAAGCATTTTACCACTACAAAACCCTCAGCTGACAAGCCGAGGGTTTTAAAAAACAGCAAAATTTATTTCTTCTTAGAAACCGTCAGAAAGCCATTGCGCGGGTTTTCTTTAACGACGCGATCCTCTGGCAAATCGCACGGCTCGCCTTTTTCGTTTTTCTCTACTTTGGTGAAAAAGTAGATAGTTTGTGGTTTACCACCGCGAAGTGTAACTTCAGTTTTGTGTAGATAATAAGTGACGCCCTTTGAATTCGTGTGCTTGTAAGCCATTGTTTTATACCTCCTATTAAGTATTGGTTTACATCTGTTAGCTTATCGTAACCTGCATTGAGTGTCAACACTTTGCACCCCTAGCTACACCAGTCAAGCAGCTCGATATTTATAGCGCAATAATAGGTGCAATATTACAAGGCTAATCAAGCGCAGTACTATAACCACCAAGATTACTGCCGCCAAAACTATCGACCAGCCAGCAAAATCAGGCGTCCAAAGCGGCGACGTATATTCGTGGCGGTATAGTTCGGTGTTAGGCAACTCTGGGTCTTTGAGTTTGTCAGAAGTAGGATACTTTGACAGCTCGTTAACAAAGCATTGAATATAAGCCATCGACCAACCGCTGTATTGCGGATGGCAAACCGCCTCGGCCTGAGCGTGAACTCTTGCGTTCTCGGACGACGCCGCCGAAGCTTTCTGGATAGCTGCTTGCGAGTCGCGTTCATACTGATGCTGCAAATAAATCACGCCGCTGCTAGCATTCATATGAGTCGTTGAATAACGCTGTAAATCTTGCAGGCGATTAAATATTTGTGTTTCGTTGCCTGATTTATCAGCGGTTGCTACAGCGCTGCGGCGTTGTATCATACCAACATTATTGATACGCAAAAAAGTTGCTGCCACAAAACACACCAGCACAAACAAAATCAATAATTGCCAGGTCTTGACTCGCTCAAGACGCCGAAGATTTCGCCTCGCCGCGCGTTTATCGGCCATTATTCCCGCCCTTCATTACTTAATAGTATACCACGAGCAGCTTGATTGCGTTATAGTAGAAGTATGAATATTTATTTCTCTGGTATTGGCGGCGTCGCTATCGGACCGTTAGCTGAATTAGCTCATGACGCCGGACATAGCGTACAAGGCTCGGACGCGCACTCGAGTCTAGAAACTAGCGAGTTAATGCAGCGCGGCATTGTCGTCACTAATGACCAGTCTGGCGATTACTTAGAATACTGCCATAAGCAGCGCCGTATCGACTGGCTCGTTTACACCGCCGCCTTGCCCGCTGACCACCCAGAATTAGTGAGAGCGCAAAAATTAGGCATTTACACAGCCAAGCGCGACGAGCTGCTGCGCTACATTATGAGCGAGAAGAATCTCAAGATGATCGCTATTGCTGGCACTCACGGCAAAACAACAACTACCGGTATGATGATTTGGGTACTGCGCCAACTCGGCGTCCCAATCAGTTATTCAATTGGCACCACTATCAGTTTTGGGCCGAGCGGGCACTACGCGCCGAACAGCGAGTATTTCATATACGAGTGCGATGAATTCGATCGTAACTTCTTGCATTTCAGCCCATACCTTTCGCTGATTACTTCTATAGATTACGATCATCCTGATACGTACCCAACTCAAGCCGCTTATACCAGAGCTTTCCAACAATTTCTAGGACAGAGCGAACTATCTATTCTCTGGAAGAAGGATACTCTTACCGGTTTAGAACCAGTTAATAAATCTTGGGTGCTCAAAGACGAGGAAGTTAAAAGTTTTCGCATTCCAGGCTGGCACAACAGGGCCAACGCCACACTGGTTGCCAAAGCCTGCGAGCGGCTAAAGCTGGGTAATCCTGATATCGTGAAGGTTGCCGTCGAGAATTTTCCTGGTACGCAGCGGCGATTTGAACGTTTGGCGCCTGGGCTGTACTCCGATTATGGTCACCACCCAGCCGAAATTTATGCCACGCTGCAAATGGCGCACGAGATATCCCGTGAAGTAACTCTCGTTTACCAGCCGCACCAAAATGTCCGCCAGCACGAAATTCAATCAATGTACACAAATGAAGTTTTTCGCTACGCTGACAGCGTATATTGGCTGCCGACATATTTGACGCGCGAGAATCCGGATTTACCGATACTGACGCCCGCAGACTTAACCAAAAACCTCACCCGCCCCGAAGTACATATTGCCAGCCTCAACGATGATTTGTGGAAGTCTATCATGCTTGACCGCGAGTTAGGCAAACTAGTCCTCTGCATGGGCGCTGGCACCATTGACGAGTGGCTGCGGCAGCATCTGAAGATTTAGAGTTTTACCGATTATCGCCGCTGCCATGCAGCTGGCCGCGCTGTTGGCGACTGGCTAACTTTTCGTTATTAAGCCGCGCCACCTCTTCCAAGCTAGAGCCAAGCAAATGAGCCGCCGAATTGACATACCACAGCACGTCGCCCAGTTCTTTGATAATCTCCGCGCTGTCGCTGGCAGTTAGTTTGCCCTGCTTGTCGCGGATTAGCTTTTTGAACTTTTCCATCACCTCGCCCGACTCGCCAGCCAAGCCTAGTATTTGCGCCATCAAATCAGCGCTGATATCGCCGTAGGCGTGATCGCTCGTTAGCGTTGAAATAGCTTTTTGCGAATAATCTTGAAAATTCATGTTCCCCTCCTGTTTGTTGTTTGTATTATAGCAATAATTGCTATTTTGCACTATTCAGTGCAATCCTGATTATCCGGTTGGCTGTATTTCTCTAAGAGAACAGCTAGTCTGCCCATTTCATCTTGAAACTTTGGGTCTCGTAAGACTTCTTTGGTGTATTTATCAATAGCTCCGCGAATAATACTGCCTATAGTCTTTTTTCCTTCGCTCATCTGTACTTCTCTACACAAGTCCTTAAACTGTTCCTCAGGCACGCCGCTAACCGAAAGTGTAATCGCACTTTTGCCCGTTAAGACACTTACTCTTGAATCTTTACTATCCGAATCAAATCTTTCAATATTTGCCATAACATTCTCCTTTCGTTACCAGCAAATCATATCGTACCGCTACTGCCGATTCCAGACAAAATGGTTGATATTTTATGACAATTTTGTTTTTTATGCTATATTACAGATATGGATTTTTCAATTATCGGCTTGTCTATTCGTGACAAACGCGTATATGAGGCGCTGCTGGCAATTCCTAATAGTTCGCTGCGAGCCATCGCGGAAACAACGAATATTAACCGCGGCAGCGTCTATGAATCTATCAAAAGCCTGCGCACAGCCGGACTTGTCAACAGCGTCACTCAGGGCAAACAGCTGCACTACCGCGCCGAAGATCCAGCTGTCTTGGCAGAAATTTTACACGAGAAGCAGCAAGCTTTACAGGTAGCCGGCCAGCAGCTTGATCAATACATTGTCCGCCTGCGAACCGCAAACAAAATTGCCGAAACCCGGCATATGGCGGCATTTTACGAGGGCGACGAAGGTTTGGCAAATATTTTGCGCGATATATTAAGTACCTGCCGCCTGCAAAAGATTAACTTGTACCGCGTAATTTCCTCGCCGCGCGTCAGCCGTTATCTGTACAACAACTTTCCGAATTTTAGCCGCGAACGCGCCAAACGAAACCTACGAGTACGCGTCTTGCGCTACGCCAAGCCCCTGCGCGCGACAACAGGCTTAGCAGATAGCCGCTACTTAGTCGGGCCAAAACTAGACGACGGCTGCTACACAATATTGTATGCCAGTAAAATGGCTATTATTACTTTAGACAAATATAACTCTATGCACGGAGTAATTATCGACAACGCCAGCCTAGCCTCGGTGCAAACGCGCCTGTTTGACATTGCTTGGCAGGGTGCTAGCGAGGGCTAACCCGCTTCCACTGGCACGATAACACAGCATCAACGCGTAGCCCTCACAAAATTAATCGCCTTGCCCTCGTTCAGCCATCGCTGCTCGTAGGTCGTCATGGTTTTGTATTCGTCGTCCAGAGATGATTCGTGCAGGTCGAAGCTTAGCTCTGTAATTTGCCATTTTTCTGCCACCAATTGCTCCAAACTCCAGCAGAAAAAGTCGCGGTCGTCATGCTTGAAAAGCAGCTCCCCGCCAGGTTGCAATAATTGCGCGTAACGGCGCAAAAAATACGGATGCGTCAACCGCCGCCCAGCAGCGCGCTTCTTCGGAAACGGATCAGGAAAAGTCACCCAAATATTTACTAACGTTGACAAAGCGAACAAATCGCCAATTTGGTCGGCGCGCGCCCGGATGAAATAGATATTTTTTAAGCTTCGCTCTAACGCGATGTAAGCGCCTTTTTGCAAACGGTCAGCCTTAACGTCAATCGCCGCAAACAGCTTATCTGGATAACGCGCTGCCAATTCGACGCTAAACAAACCAGTACCAGCGCCAATCTCCAGCCTGGAGACGCCCGGCTGGCGCTGCTGGTAAAAATCGCGCCATTCGTCAAACTCAAAGCAATTCTCGGCGTTATGAAACTTAGCAAATTTGTATTTTTTACGCTTGCGGGCGATAACAAAATCGTCAGGGTTGAGCAGTTCGCTCACTAGTTTGAAGCCTCTCCGCTTGGTGCTGTTCCCGATGAACGTTCATTAAAGACTTGAATTGAACTATCTGATAGCGCCTCGCCACCAAAACTGGTCGATGCAGCCGCACGTTTGGCGTGTTTGTCGTATACATTTTTAAAATCTTTGATAGTTTTTTGATCAATCTCCCCTTGCGCCGAGAAACCTTTTTCAGTTTCTTCGCTAGCGCCAGCCTGCTTCTGCACAGAGCTAAAACCTGGGCGACTCAAATCGACTTGTGCTGCACCGCTGGTGTTATACATCTCTAAAGCTACCGCCACCATGACGAGCGATATTATAATTACACAGACCAGCATAGCCGCAAAACCGCACCGCTGACAAATATGATCAGCCCGCTTTTTCAGGCGAGCACGAGCGTGAAGTCTAGTCATTACTACCTCCTTGACTACTCAAACCCGCTTTTGACAAATCTAATTTGTCGATTTGTGAGCTATATTGCTTAATTAGCTTTTCGAGTTCGACTACTGCTTTTCGTACATCACCGCGATAATAACGCGCTCGTTCAATATCCATATAAAAGTCTGCTGGCTTATCTTGGCAATCCGTCTGGGCTATATGCGACATTATCTGCTCGTAACGCTGATAAGAGTTGCGAAATTGTCCGATTTGATGGTCGAAATCGACGGTTGTCTTGGTTAAGTCGATGCCGTTGAGCTTATTGAGAGCAATACGGCTATTCATCGGCGCCATCAGTTTGGTAGAAATTGCATCATATTCGCGGCCGAGGTTGATGCGCACCAAAGCGTCGTTAGCACGAATACGCTCTAAAACAGTTTTAGTCGTCGCACAATTACTGCGCACCAGATTAAGCTGCCGCTCAGTCAATAGAGTCATAGTTGGACCTTCGGCGCTAACCGTTGGAACACAAGCGACATAGACTAACGCACACAATATAATAAGGCTTCTTTTCATTACGTATTATTATGGCGAAATATTCCCAGACGGTCAAGTCTACGTGTTAGGCTGCTAATTTATAACCTGCAAGTTACCTGCACCAGCCTGACGCTAATTTACATCTTTAATACTAAAACCAAACTTACTGGCGACAAGCACAATATTCGGCTTGCCAAACTCGTCTGCTAGCGCCTGAAATTTAGCTTGTTTATCGCTGCCAAATTTTTGCACCAGATTATAATACCATTCAAACGTGCAAAAATATGGCGGCTCTTTGGGCGGTTTGCTTTTGGAATGAAATTTGTCCGCGTACATTAGCAGCCGCTCCTCGGGCGTGTTAGCGGTATAATCGGCAGATGGAATGGACAAGTTTTGGTTAATTACATCCTGCTTGGTCAAACCTACGCCAGTATGATGCGAAGCGAACCGCCAAATTTGTTCGGGAAAACCTTCATTTCGCAGAATCTTTTCACCAATCACGCCGTGGCGAACGCCGTCGACAAATTTGCCGTTTTCCAGAACATCATACGTGCCGATATCATGAAGCATGCAAGCAACATGCAGTAAATCACTGTCGACTCGCGAGTTCGGCTTAGCATCTAAAAGCTGCGCCGCAATTGTGTCAACCACTTGGCAGTGAGTGTAAATCAACGCAAAATCAGTATCAGTTTTGGCGTATTTTTTGTGTAAGTTTTTGATTTGAGTATCGGTTGGTAGTTTCGTTTTAATCATATACTTATTTCGCAGACTAGTCTACTTATCAAATTTTAATTCCGCAAGTTTCTCGATGTCTATACCGATATTCCGGTATAAATCAGAAGTGCTTTTCGTTATCAAATCGCTCTCAGTAAAGCCAAGCAGCGCTGCCGTTTTTACCACTTCCACTACGCTGTTCGCTTCTATTTCGACATACGGCTTTAATTTCGGCCAGCGGTCAATGACAACCTGAACGCCACCGAGGTCGTATTCTTGGCGTTTGTTTTCTTGATAACAGCGCGGTTTGATACCGATTTTTGCTAATATTTCCAGTGTCGTTTCCATATCAGATACTTCAACTTCCCACTCATGAGTGCCATCAATAGTGTCGGCAGTTATTTCTTTGACGGTCAAAGTCGCCTGTTTCCCATCAGAGCGCAACCGCACCCAGCGATCTGGCTTAGCTGGAATCGTATCAAATACTTAACGGCAAAAATTGTAATTACCGACCTCTTTAGCGCCGAGATTTGTCAACTTTTCTGTGATATCGGCGGGATCGACATCATATATTTTTGCTTCGTATTCTATGTTTGACATGAAAATCCTTTCATACTTTTATATCACCATCTAAACTAACATAATTCTTAGCGCCGCTGCGATACATGGCGGAAGGCTTATTTTTGGCGTCAAACTCATATTTCATCAGTTCGCCAAAATAGCTAAAATGATTACCCTTCGCAATTTTTAAAGTGGCGTCATCGACTATTTCCAGTTCTTCAGCCATATTGAACGGTTGCCAATCATTAGACCATAAACCCCTCAATCCTTTTTCTGTATCAGCAACTTCATATACGCCGTAATCGTTAACGAACCGCGCTTCAAACTTTCGACGTTTTTTATCAGAAACGTCACCAAATTGATCAATAATTCCTAATATCGAATTTGCGACTATTCCTGGCGCTGTATCATACGCGTTCGCCAGCACCGAAACAGTTATTCCGTCGTCTATCCGCGACCAGGTACGGCCGACAAATCCTGGATAACCGCCGCTATGACCGACGAGCCGCTTACCGTCTTTAGCTTTTGCAACATCAATGCCTAATCCATAACTTCCTGCATTTGCCTCGTCGGCGACTTGCCATGATGGGCGCTGCATTTCCCGTTTGGAGGCATCACTCAACAGTTTACCTGAGCCGACTTGCAGAGCAGCAAAGAATTTCACCAAGTCATGCGCAGTTGAGCAAAATCCTGTGGCTGGCTGTAATACGCCAGTTGTAACGTGTTGAAAAGGTCGACGCTGCTGCTGCAAATCAAACCTACTGTAGCCAGTTGCCATGTAAAGTTCTGGTGAATATTCTGCAGCGGTTTGTTTCAAATCAAGTGGCATGATGATATTTTCCGTCACAACATCAGCGTATGATTTGCCGCTAGCTTGTTCAATTACCAAACCCAGCAAGCCAAAACTAAAATTGGAATACTTGAATTCGGAATTTGGTTCGAATACTAGCTCCGATTGCATGATTTGCTTCTTGAGCTCGTCTTTATCTGGAAAATCTCCTTGGAACTGCCAAAAACCTGACGTCTGGCCGTCGCGAATTACACCTGCTGAGTGACTCAACAATTGACGCAAGGTTACGTCGCGCCAACGCTGATCGCTATGCTGCGCCAGCCACGGTAGATGCTCTGTCACTAAATCATCGATGCGCAACTTGCCGCGCTCCTGCAGCTGCATCACGGCCGTGGCAGTAAATGTTTTCGATTGCGAAGCAACGTGAAAGAGATGGTTGGTTGTTAATTTCTCATTATTTTCTATATTTGCCAGTCCATAAGCTTTATTAAAAACCACCTCGCCGTCCTTGGCTATCGCCACCGTAAATCCTGGCCAGCGCGCCCACTGGCTGCGCAGCATTAGCCATGAGTCAATGAATTTCAGCGTTCGTTTGGAAATTGATTTCATAGCCTGCTTGTACCTCCTAAAATATTACGCTTCTTGCGGCCACCATCTCAACACAAAATCCCGATAACCCGGCGCGAGCTTGTCAGTAGTTTCAATCTCCGCTCGAGCAAGCCAAATCGGGCGCTCCTCGCCGCCATCACACGCCCGGTCTGGCAGTTCAACGTTACTGTCAACCGTAGCCGTATAGCCAAGAATAATTTTATGATCTTTGACGGCACTACCTCGCGGATAGCGCATATAGAAATCAGCCGGTGCCGCATCAATTGCGATACCCAGCTCCTCGCGCAGCTCTCGCTCTAGTGCCACGTCAGGCGTTTCGCCAGCGTCAATATGTCCGCCCGGCAGACCAAAACCATCATCGTGCGGATAATACATCATTAGCACACGCTTGCCATCATTACTATACAGCGCTACTTTTACGCTAACTTCGTGTCGATCATACATTGCGCTCATAATCCCAATTCCTTTAGCTGCGCTGGATCAACCGTTGATGGCGAATCCATCATCACGTCGACGCCCGAGCCGTTCTTTGGAAAGGCTAAGGTTTCGCGAACATTAGTTTCGTCAATAAGTTCCATGAGGATGCGATCAACGCCAAAGGCACAGCCAGCGTGTGGCGGTGCGCCGTATTTGAAGGCGTTTAGCATGGCACCAAATTTTTCCTCAACGTAGCTTTCGCTAAAGCCAAGTAGGTCAAACACTTTGTACAGCACCGCTGGGTTGTGGTTGCGCACGCCACCGGAGCAAATTTCATAGCCGTTCATCACCATGTCGAATTGATCAGCCACGATGGCCAGTTTGTCGGCATCGGTCGTCGCCGACTCCAGCGCCTCTATGCCACCCTTTGGCATACCGAATGGGTTGTGGCCAAAATCAAGCTTCTTGCCGCGATCATCCCATTCATAGAATGGAAAATCGATGATCCAAGCCAGGGCCACCTCATCCGATTTTTTCAGGTTGAAGTGAGCAGCAAACTCATTACGCAACCGGCCTAATACCGTATTGACGACTGAGCGAGTATCAGCACCGAAGAAAACTGCGTCGCCATCAGCCGCACCAGTTTTTTGCTTAATCGCCGTGAGCTCTGTCTCGCTCAAGAACTTAGCAATTGGTGATTTTGCCTCGCCATCTTGGTAGGTGATGTAGGCTAAGCCGCCTGCCCCTTCACTCTTAGCAATGTCGGTGAATTGGTCAATTTGCTTGCGGCTGAGATTGGCACCATTTTTGACGCAAATTGCCTTGATACACTCAGTGTTTTTGAAGACGCCAAATTCAGTATCGGCAAATACATCAGTCAGCTCAACCAGCTCCATACCAAAGCGCAAATCTGGCTTGTCCGAGCCATATGTCTCCATGGCGTCGCGATAGGCAATGCGCGGAATTGGACTGCCATCACCAACCGCGAGACCACTCAAATCCAGCAATTTCTTGCCTGCAAAATCGGTCGCTAGCTGCTGTATCAACGGTTCGACCTCACGGCGAACTTCTTCGCCGTCCTCAACGAAGCTCATCTCCAAATCCAGCTGGTAAAACTCACCATAGAGTCGGTCAGCTCGCGGATCTTCATCGCGAAAACACGCCGCCAACTGGTAGTAGCGCGGCACACCGCCAACCATCAACAGCTGCTTGAACTGCTGCGGCGCTTGCGGCAGGGCGTAAAACTTGCCCTCTTGCAGACGGCTCGGGATCAGAAAATCGCGCGCGCCCTCGGGGCTGGAATTTGCCAAAATCGGCGTTTGAATTTCGATGAAATCACGGTCATCCATATACTGATGCATCCGTCGGTACATTTCAGCGCGTTTTTTCAGCATCTGTTGCATCTTTGGACGGCGTAGGTCGAGGTAACGATATTTGAAACGCAAGTCCTCGCCTGCCTGGTTTTCCTCGGCGAACGGCTGGATTGGCAGAGTTTCGGCTCGGTTAAGTAACGTCAACCTCTCGACCACCAATTCAACTGCGCCAGTCGGAATTTTATCATTCTTTAGCCCAGCCGCGCGTTCGCGCACCATGCCTTCGGCGCGAATGACAAATTCGTCGCGCAGCTCCTCAGCAAGTGAAAACATTTCCGGATCATCGGAATTAAAAACTAGTTGCAATAAACCTGTATGATCACGCAAATCAACAAAAATTAACCCGCCGTGATCGCGGCGCGAGTGTACCCAGCCGCTAACTGAAATTTTTTCGCCGGCGAGTTGCGCCGTCTGTGTGTTCAAAGTTCGCTTCATATCTCTGTTATTATACTCGATTTGACCATCCTTTACCAATCCGCGCTGCAATGATAGCTTTTCCAAATAAAATGCGCTACAATTAGCATAAGAATTATGAGGATCCTAAATAATACTCTAGTCAAAATTCTGACGCGTAATAATGTTGCGACAGAAGAAACTCTCAAGCCGCTAATAGAAGAGGCAGAACGTTCTTCGCGACCGCTGCAAAATATTGTACTAGACTCGAAACTAATATCTGAGACTGATTTAACAAAGCTTTTTGCACAATACACCGACATACCCTACGTTGAGGTCGATCCGCGCGACATTCCAGCTGAAGTGCTTAATCGTATTCCAGAGCGTATCGCCCGCCAATACAATGCTGTGATTTTTCAAATCGACGAAGATGGCACTATGCACTTGGCGATGGACGATCCAGATGATGTGCTGGCTACTAATTTCATTGAGAAAGAAATCGGCAGTAATACTAAAATTTATATCGCGCCGCATTCTAATATCTTGCAATGTTTAGAAAATTATCGCGGCGATGTCAATCAAGAGCTCAATGAAGTCATTGACGTGCAGCGCGAAGATGACGGCTCGGATCAGAAAGTCTCCGAAGCTGATGTTGCCGAGGATTCGCCAATCGCCCAAACCGTTAATTTGCTGTTAGAATATGCTATCCGTTCTCAGGCCTCAGATATTCACATCGAGCCGCGTGAGAATTTCGTGCAAGTACGCTACCGCATCGACGGCGTCCTCAAAGAAGTCAATCAATTACCGCGCAACGTGCTAAATGCACTAGTCAGCCGCATTAAGATTTTATCCAACCTCAAGATTGACGAGCGACGAGTGCCGCAAGACGGACGCTTCAAAATCAAAGTTGCTGGTAAACAATACGCCTTGCGCGTTAGTACCCTGCCAATTACCGACGGCGAGAAAGTCGTCATGCGCATTCTCGACGAATCCAACCAAGCAATTACGTTGCAGCAGCTTGGTTATTGGGGCAGATCGCTAGCCATCATAAATAACGCTATTGCCGAACCAAACGGTATGATTCTAGTAACCGGGCCAACTGGTAGCGGCAAATCAACTTCCTTATTTTCAGTACTATCTATGCTAAATACACCGGAAGTTAATATCTCGACTATCGAGGATCCAGTCGAATACAAAATTCCCGGCGTCAACCAAACTCAGACCAACGCCAAAGCTGGTATGACCTTCGCTTCGGGACTAAGAGCCTTGCTGCGCCAAGACCCGAATATCATCATGGTCGGTGAGATTCGTGACGGCGAGACCGCCAATCTAGGCGTGCAGGCAGCACTGACCGGGCACTTGGTATTTTCAACCTTACATACCAACAATGCGGCGACCTGTTTGCCACGCCTACTAGATATGGGAATTGAACCATTTTTGATCGCTTCAACAGTCAAAGCAGTCGTTGGGCAGCGCTTAGTACGACGACTGTGCATGAACTGCCGCGAACAATACGTACCGACGCCAGACGAAATCAACGAAATAGTCTCGCTATTCAATCTGCGTCCAGACCAAACGTTTACACATATTCATGATCTAGAATTACAAGCCATCGAGCAAAAAGTCGGCGGCGACACACCAGCTGGCACCGACGAGACTACTATTCGCACCCTCTGGCGAGCGCACCCAGGCGGCTGCGACGAGTGCGGACACGTCGGCTTCAAGGGGCGCGTCGGTATCTACGAAGTACTGGGTATGTCGCGCGCCATTCAAAAGATGATTACTTCTGACGCTACTAGCAACCAAATTCAAGATCAAGCAATCGAGGAGGGTATGATTACGATGCAATCTGATGGATTAGTTAAAACATTACGCGGCAACACGACGCTCGACGAAGTGTTGCGTGTCACGAGGGAATCCTAATGGCATCTTTCTCTTATGTCGCAACTAATAAGTCTGGCGATGTCATCCAAGGCAACATCGAGGCTAGCGATCGGCCTGGAGCTTTATCTGCTCTAACCAAGCAAGGCTTGTCACCGCTCAGTATTGACTCGCTTGAAAAGAAAGGACTAGCCAGTATTAGTTTTGGCGGCGGTAAGAAAAAAGTTAAAACCGACGACATCGTGATGTTCACCCGCCAGATGAGCGCCATGGTTAGTGCTGGTGTGCCGTTGCTGCGAGCACTTTCTTCACAACATGATCACACTGATAGTCCAGCCCTCAAGGCAGTCCTTGGCGACATCATTAAAGACGTCCAATCTGGTATGCAGCTAGCCGATGCCCTGAGCAAACATCCAGCTACTTTTAACGATGTTTATGTCAATATGGTGCGTGCTGGCGAAGCTGGCGGTATTCTTGACGATATCCTTAGGCGCCTAGCTATTCAGCAAGAAAAAAGCGCTGGCATCCGCAAAAAAATTAAAGGAGCGATGACTTACCCGCTAGTTTTGCTGGTTATCACAATTGTTGCTTTCCTGGTTTTAATGGTGTTTGTCATCCCGCAAATCGGCGAAATGATTAAAGGGTTTGGCGGCGAAGATGCCGAATTGCCAGCTCTGACTCAAGTGATGCTGTCAATTAGCGGTTTTTTGACGACTAAAGGATACTTGCTGATACCAGTACTAATCGCTATCGTTTACTTCTTGCGGCGCTGGCTGAATACTACAGCTGGCAAACACACTTTTCACCGTTTTGTCCTCAAGATACCAGCTATTAGTAGCATTATTCAGAAAGTAGCTGTCGCCCGCTTTGCTCGTACGTTTTCGGCGCTCATGGGGTCTGGCGCAGCTGTTCTAGAATCGCTCGAAGTCACCTCGCACTCAGTCGGCAATGTTGTTTACGAGGAAGCTCTGCTAAAAGCTGCCAAGGAAGTCGAAAACGGCAAAAACTTATCAACAATCATCGAAAAAACTGGATTATTCCCGCCAATCGTCTCGCAGATGCTAGCTGTCGGCGAAGAAACTGGCCAAACCGACGTCGTACTAGTCAAAGTAGCCGACTTTTACGAAGAAGAAGTTGATGTCGCCATCGATAGTATCGGCTCAATTATTGAACCGGTAATGATCGTGCTGATGGGTGGCATGGTGGGGCTAATTGCCGCCAGCGTTATGATGCCAATTGCTGGCTTATCAACGAGTATTAAACAATAAAACTTATGCTATACTGTATATAGAAAAGGGCATCCATGGTAAAACTATTTTTCAAAGACAAACCGATCATCGGGCTCGACATCAATTATACTGGTGTTAAAGTCATGGCCATCAACCAGAAACACGCTGACGTTCGCGGCTACGGCTCAGTCGATCTTGACCCGGTTAAGACACAGGAAGCGCTCGACACCGACGACCACGAGTATCTGCGCGAGCACATAGCCAATATGTTTCGAGATCGCATTATCGGCTCTCTGCCTTCTAACCACGTAGTAATTGGCTTGCCGACGAGCCGCACTTATTCGCGCACCTTTACTCTGCCAGCAAGCGAAGAAAAGCATATTGCCAGCGCTGCCCAGCTAGAAGTCGAACGCTATATACCAGTACCGTCAGACTCGTTATACACTGACTACGAAATTATTAAGCGCACCAAAGAGACCCTGATGGTTGTCGTCTCGGCCGCACCGCGCGCACTGGTTGATGCAGTTACGCAAGTCGCCAAGGAAGTCGATCTGCGTCCAGTTGCCGTTGAACCGAGCATGAATGCGGTCGCCCGCATCCTGACCAAAACCGAGGAAGGCAATCGTACCACGCTAGTTATCGACGTCGGCGCCACCAGTACCGATATTGCCGTCCTGGAAGATTCAGCGATTCTCATTACCGGTTCGGCTAATGTCGGCGGCAATAACTTCACTCTAGATATCGCTAGTAAAATGCAAGTGTCGCTAGAAAAAGCTCACCAGTATAAAGTCCTCAACGGCCTCGGACAAAGCGATGATCATGACAAAATTGAAGCCGCCCTCAAACCAAGCCTCGGTCGTATCGTCGGAGAAGCCAAGAAGGTCATCCGTTACTACAGCGAACGTATTTCGGAGGATAAAAAAATCGAGCAAATTCTTATCGTTGGCGGCGGTGCAAACATGCCAGGTATCGGCGAATACTTTACTAACGCTTTCATTTTACCGGCCCGCGTCGCTAGCCCGTGGCAAGATCTTGATTTCGGGTCGCTTGAGAAACCGCACCGCCAGTTTCGTCCGCGTTATATCACCGTCGCTGGTCTGGCTAGCGTACGGCCATCGGAGGTAAAAAAATGATCAACCTACTTTCACCCGAAGAACGCAAGCAAATTAAGGCCGCCCGGGCTAACTCAATTTTGATGCGTTATGTTGTCATGTCGCTGATAGTTGTTGTGATTATCGTAGTTGAACTAATCAGCTCTTATTTTATGCTAGTATTCAACCAGTCTGCCAGTAGAGAAACCATAAATGACAATCAAAGTAAATCTTCAGCCTTCAGCTCGGTCAAGAGCGATGCCGAAAAGTATCGTTCTAACCTGCGGGTAGCAAAATACATTCTTGACACTCAAGCGCCATATACTGATATTCTAAATGCGATTGCCAGGAGGTTGCCAAACGGCGCTTCGCTCACTGGCATATCAATCGACCCGACGACTTTTGGAACTGCTTCTGTGCAAATTCAAACCCACGTCAGTTCGTACGCGCAAGCCATTGAAGTCAAAAATAGCTTGCAAGAGACGTCTATCAACAAAGTTAAAGTTTTTGACAGTGTTAGCCTATCAAACGCTACGCACGAAATTGGCGACAATACATTTCAGGCAAATTACACTGTAATCTATTCAAAGAAGGTACTGCCATGAAATTCGTTCTAAAACCAACTACATTCCGCATTTTGCTTATCGTCAGTTTACTAGTTATTGCGGCGGCGGGCGCAGGCAGTTTCGTCTTCGGACACCAAGAGATTGTTAAATATGCAGAGGAAACCCGCAAACTCAATACCGAAGCACAAGCCTCTAGCAACGAATTACAAGCCCTTTCAAGCCTCAAATCGAAACTAGACAACAGCAAAAACGACGTAAAACGCGCTGAACAAATCGTTTCGACCAGCAAGAAATATCATTATCAAGATCAAATTGTCAGCGACATCGAAAATCACGCAAATAGCGCTGGTATTAAAATCGCTTCAATCGATTTTTCAGCAAATGAAAGTAAATCCAGTAGCTCATCAAGCTCATCGTCATCGAGTACCGCCAAGAACACTAAAAAACCGGCGCCAGACGGCTTCAAATCGGTTACCGCTACTGTTAACTTGAGTAATCCGGTATCTTATGAGCAGGCATACATTTTCTTGCGCTCTTTAGAACAAGGGCTTTTCCGGATGCAAATTTCTAACCTGGCCTTAGCCAAAGACGACAACAACGGCATCACAGTTAGCGCACTAACTCTGGAGGTATATACAAAATAATGGAAGTCTCAGACGCATTTCGCATTCTCGGCGCAAAGACAGCTAAATTCTTTGGCCGGTATCACTTTTTATTGTTTTTCATGTTAGCTGCCGGCGGATTGTCAGTTGCTACCATCCTACTCTACCAAACACTCACTACGCCAGCAGAAGAACCGCAAGCTAGCACCTCCGCTAGTTTTGATGATACTACCATCAAACGCATCCGCAAGCTAAAATCAGCTGGCAATGCACCGAGCACGCCGCCGCCAGCCAACGATAGGACAAACCCGTTTTAGTCTATGATTTTGCTCGGTTCAGCGGTACTCAATGCAGAAATATTCAGTATTCAAACTGGCAGCAAGGTAGCGCGGACAACCCGCGCGATCATCAATCCTGCCAATCTGCAAATTGTCGCCTTTGAAGTGTCAGGGCCATTAATTCAAAACCATCCTGCGTTAATGCTGCTTAGCGATGTGCGCGAACTGAGTAATATGGGCTTCATTGTCGACGACATCGACCAATTTACAGCTCCAGACGATGTTGTACGCATTAATAATATATATCAGCTAAAATTCGATATTATTGGCAAACTGGTGCTGGACGAAAAACGCCATAAACTTGGTAAAGTCATCGACTTCACAATAGATACCACGCAGTTTCTTATTATGCAGCTGTCGGTCAAGCGGCCGCTACTGCGTAGTTTCAATGATACTGAGATTTTGGTACATCGCAGCCAGATTATCGAGATTAATAACGATTCAATTGTTGTTCATTCCCAAGCTAAAGCCCCTGAGCCAGAACTTCACGAAGTAGTCGGTAGCTACATCAATCCGTTCCGCAAACCAAAGCAGGCTCGACAGAATTCGGATATTGATTAGTAATCTTCTCGGCGCAAAGCGGTTTTGATATCATCAAAGCTAAATCCCTGGCGCGCTAGATATTGCATGAACTTTTGCTCATCAGAGTAAAGCCGGCGTTTTTTAGCAATAACTTTAACCAGCTCGCCGAGATCATTACGCGACGAATCTGCGATTACCGAATCAATGATTGTTTGTGCTATACCTTTTGCCGCCAATTCGCTACGCAGTTTTCGCATAGATACGCCTTTAACCTGATGTCGATTCTCAACCCACCAGTTAGCAAATTTCTGATCGTCAATATAACCGCGTGCTTGCAACTTCGCAAAAACACGCTCCGCCACAGTTTTAGCGACACCTGGTTTTTCCGCTAACTTACCAGTTTTTCTATTTTTATATTTACGAGCCAATGTTTTGCGGTAAAGATAATCGCGCACTTCACTGCTACTGCGCGGCCGCATCAATACATATTCAAGAGTGCGAGCATACAGCTTGCCGAATTCGCTTTCCTGCTTGAGGCTAGCTAGCTCCTCTTTCGATAAAACCTGGCCAGCCTTAATCCCGAGATCAACAACCTGTGAAATATCCAGGCTAAAATCATATTTGTCATCAATATACACGTTGACGCGATCCGAATCGCGGACTTGCGGTGAAAGCGCCGTCACAGTATATCGTTCTTGCTGCTGGGCCATATCATTATTATAGCTGAAAAAGCGGCCATTTACCGACTAGCAAGCTGCTATGGTTCGCATAAATTATCAGAGTATTCAAATATACCGCACCTCTAAAGTTAGACTGAATACACTTCTAGCGGGCTGTTTTCTTTTTACTTCTAATCTTTCGGTTCTGGTTCGGCAACCTTTTCGCGAACTTTAGCGTCAACCTCGGCCAGGACTTCTGGATTTTCTTTTAAGTATTTTTTAGTAGCTTCGCGACCTTGGCCGATTGTTGCATCATTATACTTATAAAACGCTCCAGATTTACTCAAGATTCCGTACTGAACACCCAGATCGACAACATCACCCGTTTTGCTGATACCCTCGTTATACATGATATCAAACTCAGCCGTACGGAACGGCGGCGCAATCTTGTTCTTGACGATCTTGACGCGCGTGCGGTTACCGCGGATCTCATCACCGTCCTTGATTTGCCCAATTCGGCGAATGTCTGCCCTAACTGATGCGTAAAACTTAAGCGCATTACCGCCAGTAGTTGTCTCGGGGTTGCCAAACATCACGCCGATTTTCATGCGGATTTGATTAATAAAGATTACTGTAGCCTTTGATTTGTTAATAATACCGGTTAATTTACGTAGTGCTTGGCTCATTAATCGCGCTTGCAAACCCATGTGCGAATCACCCATGTCACCGTCGATTTCAGCTTGCGGCACCAACGCTGCTACTGAATCAACTACTATTAGGTCAACGGCATTTGAGCGCACAAGCGTTTCGACAATTTCCAGCGCTTGCTCGCCGTTGTCAGGCTGCGATACTAACAAATTATCAGTGTCAACGCCAAGCCGTTTAGCATATGCTGGATCAAGTGCATGCTCAGCATCAATAAAAGCTGCCGTCCCGCCTTGTTTTTGCATTTCGGCGATAGCATGCAGCGTCAAGGTTGTCTTACCACTCGACTCTGGACCATAAATCTCGATAATTCGACCTTTCGGATAACCGCCGCCCAGCGCCAAATCTAAGCTCAGACTACCGCTTGGCAATAGCTCGACATCAACTTTTTTAGCCTCTCCTAGCTTCATGATTGAGCCGTCGCCAAACTGCTTGGTAATCTGCTCCATCGCCAAACCCAACGCCTTTAACTTGCCGTCGTCAGCCGCTGGCTTATCTGCAGATGTTTTTGGTTCGCTTTTCTTCGCCATATCTCCCCTTTCTTGCTGATATCTTTAATTATACATGAGCGACGCAGTTTTTGGTATAATGGTAAATATGAAACAAAACGGCTTCACAGTTATTGAACTTTTACTGGTGATAGTTTTACTTGGAGTTGGCAGCTGGCTATTTTTTAATGAAAAAGCAACTATCGATGCCACTGCTCGCGACAATCAGCGTAAAGTCGCTATCAACGCGATGTATTACGGATTGGAAGAGTATTTCTACGCTAAAAACGGCTATTATCCGGCTTCGATTGACAGCAAAACGCTGCGCACCGTCGACCCTGCTCTTTTCACTGATCCGAAAGGCAAAAAACTTGGCAGCAGCGGCAGCAACTACGTCTACGAATCAACAGGCTGCAATAACGAAAATCTATGCACTGGCTACACGCTGCGCAGTTCAATGGAGCGTGAAGATACTTACACCAAGACTAATCGCGATCACAAGAAATAATCAGCTAATCATCATTCGTAACTGGGCGGCCATTCTTGAACGCCTCAACGGCATTATTAAGAACCGCTACTTGGTTTTTTGGATCAGCAACATAGCTAAAGCGATAGGTTGTTTCGTCGCCCTCGGTACTTAACCGAATCGAGCCGTAATTAAATAAAGTTTGTAGAATACCTTTTTGCGAGTAGCTAGAGTCCTCGATATTCATCAGGCTAACTGTTTGTTCGCGTTTTGAAAACAAGCTTATTTGAATTTCTTGAATAACACTTTCGTTGGTCAATAAAAAGCGATTTTGCATATATACCCAAATCGCTATATACAAACCGATACCGAATAAAATAATCACCATCAAGCAAATCAAAATAACCTGCGGATACATTGATTGCGCCAAGCCAATCGGCTTAGCAATATCAGGGTAGCAAAACATGAAAACTGATACCAAAATAATTGCAAGAATCATCGCAAATGTCGGCCCCCAAATACCAATGCTGTGCCGCGGAATCATTTGAATGACATACTCATGCTCGCTGAGATTAAGCCACGGGTAGAGGCGGCATGATTCCTCGTGCTTGCGGCGGGTCTCTTCGGAAATATGAACCGGAATCGGCTCGGTTGAGCGCGCCACATGCACGACCTGCTTGCCAGATTCGGTGACTGATACTGGGTTGGTCTGCTGCACAGCCGATTCTGTACCAGTAGCCTGCTCTTGCTGCTGCGAAGCTGTGTATAACGGACGTCCTTCAGCGTCGTAAGCGACTGGTCTGCGGCTATCGTCATCGTCCATGATACCTCCTCGTTTATACTACTTGTAGTATACTATAAATTCCCTGTATTGCCGAGATGCCGCTTCGCCTTAATCGTCACCCGACGGCCGCGCGGCGTGCGCTCGATGAAGCCGATTTGCAGCAGATATGGCTCATAGAAATCCTCAATCGTCGTTGCTTCGTCGCCAGTCAGGGCGGCAATGGTTGTTAGTCCCACGGGATTATCGCCATAATTTTCCAGGATTGATTGCAGTAAATTGCGGTCAGCTGGGTCTAATCCCAGCTCGTCCACTTCCAGCATTTCCAAAGCACTCGTTGTCGTTTTCACATCAATTATACCATCACCATTGACGTCGGCATAGTCGCGCACGCGCTTGAGCAGGCGATTAGCGATGCGCGGTGTCAGGCGAGCGCGAGTCGACAGCAAATCGGCAGCCTCGCCTTTGATGGTCGAGTCCAAAATGGCTGCGCTGCGAGTTACGATCTTAGCGATATCTCCTGGTTCATAAAACTCCAGCCGATACATATGCCCGAACCGATCGCGCAGCGGCGCCGCTAAACTGCCCGTCCGCGTGGTCGCGCCGATCACCGTAAACCGCGGTAAATCCAACCGAATTGACCGAGCTGCCGGTCCTTTGCCGATGACGATGTCTAGCTTAAAATCTTCCATGGCCGAATATAAAATCTCTTCCACTGCCCGGCCGAGCCGATGAATCTCATCAATGAACAAAATATCGCCGTCTGCCAAATTGGTCAAAATTGACGCCAAATCACCCGCCTTTTCAATGGCCGGGCCGCTAGTGATGCGCAGGTTCGTACCCATCTCGTTAGCGATCACCGTCGCCATCGTCGTCTTGCCCAGCCCTGGCGGGCCGTAGAGCAGCACATGATCCAGCGGCTCGCCGCGCTTCTTTGCCGCCTCAATTGCCAACCGCAGATTACGCTTCAACCGCTCCTGACCGACATACTCGCTAAAACTCTGCGGACGCAGACTGACTTCAATCCGCTGCTCCTCAGCATCATCGTGCGGACTAGTATCGACTATTCTTTGAATTGCCATAGATTAAGCCGTTTTATCCCTTCAACGCTTCCGTCACCCGCTGCGCCGTCGGCAGATTAGTGTCAACATTTTCCAGAGCCTTAGTGGCATCAGCCAAAGTGTAGCCCAGCGCCATCAGCGCTTCTAAAGCTTCGTCAGAAGTATTCAATTCAGTTTGGACTGGGGTGTCCGCTCGACCGTAATGCGTTGGCAAACCAACCTTATCACTCAAGTCAACCACCACCCGCTCGGCAGTTTTTTTGCCAATACCAGCAGCTTTTTGCACAAAAGCACTGTCAGCGTTGGCAATGGCGTTGCGTACCTGTTCCGCATCGCCCAAGCTGAGAATCGCTAACGCGGCCTTTGGGCCGACACCCTGAACAGTAATCAGCATTTCAAACAGCTTTTTTGCCGCCAAACTAGAAAAACCGAATAGTTCTTCCGCCTGCTCGCGCACATGGTGGTAGGTATAAAACTTGACGTCTTGATTCAGCACCACCGCCTCAAAATCACCAGTCGACACGCTAACTTCGTAACCGACGCCATGAACGTCAATCACGACGCTGCCCGCGCCAAACTTTTCAGCGATTACACCAGAAAGATGAGCTATCATAATCAGCTATGGCGACGTTGCGTTACCGCCAGGATTATTACTATTATTGCCGCCATTATTGCTACCGCCAGAATCGCCCGAGCTGCCGCCACTATTATCGTTTCCGCCAGCAGCCGCACAATTGCTAGTATCTTTACTGTAGTTCACGCCGTCGATTTTACTTTTATCGACCATAACTACTGAGCCTGTCTTGAGATCACAAGCTGCGACTTTAGCATTTGTGCTTTTACAGTTAGCAGTGTCTTTCGAGTATTTTGTCGAGTTAAAGCTAGCTTCGTCGATAGTTTCAACCTTGCCGGTAGAGAGGTTGCAAACGGTAATCGTCGGCGCCTTACAATTAGCAGTATCTTTTGAATATTTCGTCGAGTCAAACTTATCCTCATCGATAGTTTCAACCTTGCCAGTAGAGAGGTTACAAACAGATACTTTAGCTGGCTCGGAATTACACGATTCAGTCGGCAGAGCGCCGCTCATAAAGTATTCATTATAAGTATTAGCGCCAGCTTTCGCCGCCAAGCCGCCCTTGTCCTTACAGACAGCGCGCTGAACGATACCGCTCGGCAGAGTGAATTTAACATCTGGCTTGCCTGACAATAGCGACGTCATCGTACTCTTCCAAATCGGCCCAGCCATGTCGCTACCACCGCTAATCATAGCAGAGTTATCATTATTGCCAACCCAAACACCAACAACGTATTGCGGATTATAGCCAATCGTCCAAGCATCGCGGTTGTCGTTGGTAGTACCAGTTTTAACAGCAACAGTATGATTACCGTTAACCGTAATTGACGAACCAAAGATGCGTGCGCGGGTTGTTCTGTCGCTAAGAATATCTGAGATTAGGTAAGCCCCCTGAGCGCTAATAACTTGCTTAGACTTGCCCTCGTGTTTGTAGATTGTTTTAGCGTATTTATCGTCAATCTGAGTAATTTTAGTAATATCATATTGCTTGCCGCCATTAGCGAAAGCAGTATAAGCATGCACCATATCCTGCAAAGATGCCTCGGCTGAACCAAGCGCCAACGATAAGCCGTGATTGCCTTTCTTAATAGAGGAAATGCCCATACTGTTAGCAGCTGTTACTGAACGAGAAATGCCGTATTTTTGCATAACCTCAACGCTTGGGATATTAAGCGACCAGTTAAGTGCTTGACGCACCGTAGCACTACCACCGCGGCTAGCTTCATTTTTATCAGCATCGCGCGGCACATAGCCGCCGCCGAAATCCTTAACTTTATCTTGCAAAATAGTCGCTGGCGTAATCACGCCGTCTGCCAATGCTGCTGCGTAATAAATCGGCTTGAAGCTAGAACCTGGCTGGCGCCTAGTCGTTACCATGTTAACCTTGCCCCATTTTTCGTTGTTATAGTCAGCACTACCAACCAAAGCTCGAATTTCACCAGTCATTGGATCAACGACAACTCCGCTGGCATTAGAGCCGCCCATTCGATTAATATGCCTCATTTGCTTACTGATGTTGTCTTTGAGGGTATTCTGCATATCAATATCTAGCGTCGTTGTGACTTGATAACCAGAACGCATAACTTTTTCGTAACCATCTTTTTCGTAGCCGCCTTTTTTAGAGCTATATTTATCGCTGAGCTCAGCCACCACCATTTCAGCAAAATGCGGCGCCACGCTATCATTCTGCGTTGACGGCGGTGCATAGGCCAATTGCTGGGCTAAAGCCTCTGTTTTTTGCGCTTCGGTGACGTAGCCCTCTTTTACCATTCGACTGAGCACTGTTTTTTGCCGTTCTTTAGCATATTCAGCACTGCCGCTAATCGGCGAGTAGCTGCTCGGTGCCGGCAATACGCCAACCAGCATAGCGCTTTCTGCCAGAGTTAGTTCTTTCGGTGTTTTATTGAAATAAGTCTTAGCCGCATCCTCTATACCAAAAGCGTTTTCACCAAAATAGACCGAATTGAGATACATGTCGAGAATCTCGTCTTTAGAATAGTTTTGCTCGACAGCAATCGACATGAAGAACTCTTGATATTTACGCATCAAACTATGCTCGTCGCTTAGCAAGGTATTCTTAACCAATTGCTGGGTAATAGTTGAACCTCCGCCATGCCGCGTCACTGCCGCCCTAGCGATACTAAAAAGATTAAATCCGCCGTGTTTATAAAAATCCTTGTCCTCGCTCGCCAATAAAGCATTCTTCATATGATCAGATATCTGGTCGAGTTTCACGATATTACGTTTCTCGGCCCGACCAATACTATAAAAAGTCTTACCATTTCTGTCTTTTAGAACAATTCCAGTATTATTACGGTTCATCAAACGTTCAACGTCGCGGATATCATTAGCCAGCATGATGTATGTTACCACCGGTATGATAATCATGATCGCTAGAATAGGACCGCCAACAACGGCAACCTTCTGCTTGCGCGACAATCCTTGCCACCAAGCGACTAGTTTACCAAACTTACCTGTCGGCTGGCGATGAACCTTACGAACTGGAGATTTCTTACGACCTATGTTAGCGTAGCGCGATAAACGCGGCGGTTGCTTTTGTATCTGCATCACTTACCATTATATCACCTTACGCTTCAATACGGCTCATAAACGCATGCGTTAAAGCTGCCGCCAATGCGTCAGCGCAATCATCAGGCTTCGGCACCTCTTGCAAACCTAGCTGAATACGCACCATTTCTTGAATTTGCGGCTTTTTGGCAGCACCATAACCAGTGATTGATTTTTTGATTTCATTCGGCGTGTATTCGTGAATTGGCAATTTCGCTTGGCGGCCTGTCAATATTGCTACACCGCGCGCCTCGGCGACACTGATTGCTGTCGTAATATTCTTAGTAAAAAACAACTTCTCAACTGACATAGCATCTGGCCGTGTCTCTTTAATAATATCGGTTAAACCTGAGTAGATCTCTTCAAGGCGATCTGGTAATGGCGTGTGTGCTGGCGTAGTGATCACTCCAGCCGTAACCAGCCTCATTCTACCGCCGTTAACATCAATTACGCCAAATCCGAGAATACCTGTACCAGGATCAATTCCGATGATTCGCATACTGGTATGGATCACTTCCTGCTAAATCGAATAGCTTTTTTCAAGCCGCGCTTAATTTCAACGCGCCATTCCCAGACACCATAACTAACACCCGCCAAAGCCAGTCCGCCAATCGTCCACCACACTGCTGGATTAGTTTGCTGGACTGTTACTGGCTGTACTGGATAAGCCGCTAATGTATTATTAGCTTTCTTGATTTTGCGGCAGCGGCCAGTTGAAGGATTGCGCTCCCAGCCCTCTTTGCACGGTTTGGGTAGATCATCAACAGAAGCAATCTTCTTGCAGCGGCCAGTTTCTGGGTTACGGAATTGGCCCTCTTTACACGGTTTCAGAACCGCTGCAGCCGCCTTGGCAATTGAACGACAACGCCCGGTCTCCTCGCTGCGATATTGACCTTCTTTGCAAGGTTTCAAGACAACGGTTTTTTTCTTGTTCTGAACAATATTGCGGCAGCGGCCAGTCTCTTCGCTGCGATATTGGTCATCGCGGCATGGTTTCAATATTTTTATTTTTGGTTTAGCCGACAACGCTTTCAGGCTACCCTTACCATAATTAAGTTTAGGCGTAAAATCATTGCCCTCGCTACCTGGACTCGGCGTCGCCCAGCGCCAAGTCGCAGTTTTAGCATCATACGCCCAAGATCGCCCTTTGTTGCTAGCACTATCAGCTTTCTCATACGGTATCACGCCGTTCTTATAGGTAGTTAACCCGTTGGCATCTTGCAACCACACTGTTCCGGATGTCTTGTCAAGATGCAGCGTCTTCCCCGATATAAGAAAGATTTTACCCGGCAGAACCATGCCCGATAACTTCGAAAGATTATTAGTAGAATCTGACAACTCTTGGTTGCCGCTGCGCAAGCGGTATGACGATAAGTCTATTGGGCTTTGACCAATATTTTTAACCTTGACGTAGCTATGACAAGCAAGGTTCGGGTCAGCCGTAGCACAATCTGCTGGATTCGGTAAAATTTCTAGAATCTGTAAAGTTGGCGTCGACGGCAAACGGTACAAATCACTTGATATCATATTGCCAGTCGCTCGTTTACGAAAATCAGTTTTAAAGACACCAGTTCGATAAGACTTACTCCAGCCTTTACGCTCCCAAATATCATTTTGATATTTGCCGAGATCGGTATTGTTAATTCGAACCGCCTCAACCAGCTGGCCAGCTTGATAAACATTTATCTCTTTGTCATACAAAGCATCACTATTTGGAGTTGGACAGCCCGCTAAAAGCAATGTATCATCCGTAGGCGATACGTTCGAGTTGTACAGCGTTAAATAACTTTTTGGCCGCAGATAATCTCGCAATTTAGCATTACAAACAAAATCAGCTTCCGCTGTTGCGTAACGTAGTTCTAGCGATATCTGTCCTAAATTGAAGAATTCATCACTAGTATTGTAAAGTTCTATTGCCGTATAGCCGTATTTTGGATCAGTTTTAAACGCCGAGACTACAACACCATTTTCTACTAACACTGGTGACGGCAATGTTGTTATTTTATCTACAGTTTCGCTGGCATTAGTAGAGTTTGACGGGACCGACGGCGAGATTTCAGCAGGCTTGGCAGCGGTTTTGTTTTCAGCAGTCTGCCGCGGGAGTGTCTTCCCATCGTTCGCAGCTGGCAGTGAATTAGAGTTTTCTTTATTAATTAGCGGCTCGTTGGACTTACCGAGTTTTTCCTCTTGTTTAGTGGTTGGTAAATTCTCGCTATTGTTTTCGTTCGCAATGCTTAGCGTGTTATCTGGCGAAACAGCCGCCGTCGATACAGCATCTGCCGCTGCCAACCCTGAAAATACTGGCTGAAGAGTTATAGTTGCTATCAAAATGACGAGTTTTAGACATCGCATCAGGCCTCCTAGCAATTATAAATACCATGTATACTTATAATCTACATGAAGGCAAGCTTAAAAGTCAACTAATCGTCAATGTCAACAGTAATGTCAGCATTTGTGTAGATGTTTACCACATCGTCAAGATCATCAAGTGCGTCAATAATTTTTATTACTTTGCGAGCGGTTTCGGCATCGCTGATAGGCACGTCATTTTTGGCAATGTATTGCAACTCGGCTTCCTCGATGGTCATACCTGCATCGAGCAACGCCTTACGAACGCTCGCTAAATCTTTCATGCTAGTATAGACAATTAGTTTACCATCAGCCTCAACGGCATCTTCGGCGCCAGCGTCAAGTACTTGCAATAATGCTTCTTCGCCGCTTGCTGCCACTCGAATGACCCCTTTGCGGTCAAATTGAAACATCACGCTGCCAGCATCAGCCATTGAACCGCCGTTTTTAGTTAAAGCCAATTTCACCTCTGGCAAAGTTCGGTTACGGTTATCAGTTGTTGTTTCAATGATAATTCCTACGCCACCAGGACCATAACCTTCGTAAGTAATTTCCTCTAGCGCTGCTGAATTTTTGTCGGCAACCCGGTCGATCGCCCGCTGAATATTAGCAGCTGGCATATTTGCCGCCTTAGCTTTTTCGATAGCCATCGCTAAACTAGAGTTCATCGTAGGGTCAGTACCAGCCCGCGCTGCGATAGCGATCTGGTTGCCAATTTTAGTGAAAATCGCACCGCGTTTAGCGTCAACAGCGGCTTTTTGGCGATGTGTTGTCGCCCATTTACTATGTCCTGACATGACTACTCCTCGTTAGTTTATGATAAATACTTACTTAATATAATAACAAACGATCCCTGTTATGTCACTATCGAAGCGTCGCGCAATCGATAGCCGCTACGCCATTTCATAAACCATACTGCCGCAATTATCAAACCGTACCATAGCACCGCTATCCACCACGGTACTTGCAGCTCAACTGCAGCCCAAGATTGCTCGGCGCACCAATTCACTACTGCAATCATCGCATCAAGCATCATCTGCGCTGGCCAGCCAATGATGTGCGCTATCGCTGGAACGATCAATCCGCTAACGCCACCTATTGATGTTAGCAACATCGCCAACGGTATAAACGGACCAACCAGGATATTCGCCAACAACGAAATTATACTCAACTGCCCAAAGGCCGCCATAATAATCGGTGCAGTTACCAGCTGTGCCGCTAACGTTTCTAACAAAATTTGAATGATAGCTGGAACTTTATCGGCCGAGAAGAAATAAGCCGTCAATACTGGCGCCACGATAATCACACCAGCAAACGCTGCAAAACTTAGCATCCAACCCATATCACCCCAAACATAACTCGGATTGCACAATACCGTTATTACCGATACTAGCCCCAGCAAAACAACTGGATGAAATTTTCGACCAACATACCATGCTAGCAGGCTTAATCCTGTAACAAGCCCAGCGCGCACCATGCTCGGGCTAGCGCCAGTCATAGCGATAAAACCCAGCACCAAGCTACAGCTAACTAGTGTCGCTAAATATTTTGATATTTTTGCGAATAGCCGCCGCGCCAAACGTACCAGAATTGTTAAATTGTAGCCGCTCGCTACAATGATATGGGTCAGACCAGCAATCTTCAGAGCCTCTAGCAAATCCTCTGGCAGCATACTTTTCTTACCTAATAAAAAGCCAATCCCTAGACTAGCCGCTGGGTCATCAACCGCTTTATGTACGCCATCAGCAAAAGTATCGCGCAACTCTAGTGCTGGATCGCCGCCAGATGTTCGCTTGACACTGTCAAGCTTCGCCCTTGCTAATACTGCCGCGAAATTGCCAAAACCCGGCTTCAATACACCGCGCAAAGCAAGTTCGTCACCGCGTTTAATTGCTGAATTACCGCGCAGCGACAACCAAATTTGGCCAGGTAAAGACGTCTCGCCCATTTTGATATAAGTTATTTGCAGTCTAGTACTACCAGCTACGTTATCTGCGTCATCCCGCACTATTCCAGTTAATCGCACCGACTGACCATACAACGGTTTATATAACTGTAACTGCGCTTGATCGCTAGAGCCGCGAGCCAGTCCGATCAACAGCCCCGCGCCTAGAGTTAAAATTAACAAAATCCGCCGCCGCTGCCAAAAAACTAAACTAATCAGCGGAATGGACGCAATAATTAGCCACCAGCTAGCCCCACTCCACCATTGCGCCAATACCACACCGCTAACTAGCCCGTAGCATAAAGCGGCAATATGCCACATTGGATGAAGCCGCTCGCCCAACCATCTCATATTTCGATAGTAGCATAGCTTGACACGACTCGCCGCAAACTGTATAGTAAGATTCACTCGGGCCCATAGCTCAGCTGGTTAGAGCACCTGCCTTTTAAGCAGGGTGTCGTGAGTTCAAGCCTCACTGGGCCCTCCATTTTAAAAAACAAGAAGACCTCCTCAGCGTGAAGGTCTTTTATTTTTTAGCTGTCTTTATTCTTTACTCTTCTTTTTTGATTCGTTGCGCCGCACATGAGTTTGCAACACATCAATTATCGACAGCACCAGGCACACCGTCACGATAATAGCATAAGACGCATTAATACGGCTGACGATTTGCTTGCCGAACTCATCAATCACTAGCGCATTTTCTAGCGGCTCAAACATTAATACCACAGCTAACACTGCAAATATCACTGACCCGCCAATTCGCTGAAATTTGTTACTAGCCGCCGGCCCGCTGAATAATAATATCAGTGAAGGTGCTAGAGTTAATATAACCGCCACCACATCTACTAACGGCGGACGGATGATGACAATGCCGAGATTAGCAACGTATGGCGTTGCCTCGCTACTCCACAAATCAGCCAAGATTGAACCAGCTGCTAGCGCTAGCGTCAATACGCCGAATCGCCGGCGCGTCATATATGCCAACAAAAACAACACGCCAAAGACTATTGCTAGAACGATAGTAAAAGTCATGCTTTTATTTTATCATGTCGTCTATATACGACGGCAAGTTAAAAGCCCGTGCCTCACGAGAAAATACCGCGTTTTTTAGAGGCTTCGAATTGCTCTAACAGTTCACGCTGCTTTTTAGACAGTTTAGTCGGTGTATCGACAATAATGCTAACGATATGGGCGCCGCGCCGTTCGCTGCGCGGGTACGGGACACCATGGCCAGACAATTTAAAATCAGTACCCGACTGCGTACCGGCCGGTACCTTCATGGTAATTATACCGTCGACTGTCTCAACGTCGATTTCAGTACCGAGTGCCGCATCAACCATACCGATATGTTCTTGGCTAAGAATCAAATCGCCCTCGCGGGTAAATTTCTTATGCGCTTTAACGCGAATATTGATGTATAAATCACCACGGTCGCCGTCGGCAATCGCTTCACCGCGCTCGCGCAAACGAATTGTCGAACCGTCATCAATACCTGCTGGAATTTTGACAGTGATTTTCTGCTCGCGGCGTTGCACACCAGAGCCATGGCAAACTGTGCATTCTTTCTCAGGTATTTTACCGCGGCCTTTACAGGTTTCGCAAACTACCGCTTGTTGGATCGGGCCAAACATCGTGTTCATTGTGCGGACACGCTGGCCAGCCCCTTGGCAATCTGGACAAGTTTTCATCTCGAAACCCGGCTCGACGGTCGTACCGTGGCAATGCTCGCATTCATCGTTAATCATTAACGCAATCTCGACATCTTTACCAAACACTGCTTCTTCGAAAGTCAAAGTAACACGCGTTTCAACGTCGCGCCCACGCGGCCGGCTATTGCGGCGCGATTGCCCTGACGGCCCGCCAAAAAACTGACTGAAAATATCGCCCAAGCCTTCGCCAAAATCGAAATTAATATTTTGACCTTGGCCGAAACCGCCAAAACCTTCAAAAGGATTACCGCTGTAACCAGCACCGCCGCCAGAACCGCCTACGCCAGCATGACCGAACTGGTCGTAACGTTGGCGTTTTTGCTTGTCTTTGAGAACTTCGTAAGCTTCGTTTATCTCTTTGAATTTCTCTTCGCTGCCGCCTTCTTTGTCGGGGTGATATTTGACTGCCAACTTGCGAAAAGCTTTCTTGACTTCGTCTTCAGAGGCGTTTTTGCTGATACCTAGTACTTCATAATAGTCGCGCTTTGCCATATTGCTATAGTATAGCGCGTTAGCACTCGAAGTGCAAGAGTGCTAAAATTACTAACTTATTTGACGTCAGTAGCCGATGGACTCTTATTATTTTTGTTCGGATTACGCGCCGCTAGCACGCGCAAATCGTCAACTACATCAAATTCATCGAGGATTTTACGGCCAAGCAACGCCTCTAATGTATCCTCGAGCGTTAAGATACCCGCTGTCTCGCGATAATCATTAACAACAATAAACATATGATGCCGCGTCTTGATAAAGGCCGACAAGGCGCGCTCCAGCTTCTGGTTTTGGTTGATAAAGTAAATCTTCTTGTCCATCGCCGTTTCAACGCGGCTAGTTTTCTTACCGTTATCAAGCGTCAGTAAGCTACGAATATGCAGAATACCAACAATGTGGTCAATATCACCGTCAGTCACCGGGAAGCGGCTATGGCCAGTCTTATGCAGTTCATCAAGCAGCAACGGCCCAATCACATCTTCCTTAGCTACTGTATTCATTACGCCGCGCGGCGTCATTACCTCTTCGACGGTTTTTTCATGAAAATGCAGGGCATTATTGATTAATTTTTTCTCTTCAAGCGACAATATTCCCGATGATTCGCGTATCAAATGCTCAAGTTCTTCCCGCGAGCTAAGAATATTCGGTTCATTCTGCACATTAACACTGCGCAAAACTTGTCCCAAGCGCGGATGCCGCTCGACGAAAGTCAGCAATCTCGGCTCTATCCGCCGATAATATCCATCAACCATCTGCACCAACCAGTCAAAATGAGCAATTCTACTATATACTAAAGACGTCATCACGCTAATAGCTACGCCGATAAAAAAACCAAACGCCGATACTGCCGATAATACCGCCAGAACCAGTAGTAGAGCTTCGGTTGCCTTACGCAGCGATACAATATCATCAAGCAGTAGTATTCGCCGTAATTCGTCAGCCGCTGCGGTGTCGCCCTTACGACGGCGGCGTTCTAACTCGTACATTGATAGCTTTGTTCGGCGCGGCGAAATTGACGTCACCGCTATCAACGCTAAAGTAATCATCACAAACAAAATCGCTAAGAATAACCGCATACATATATTGTACCGCAAGCCCGCTTGATTGGCGAGCTCATAAGCAGTATAATATCCTCTAGTAATAAGCGGAGGAAATATGACCAAAAAGGCATGGATTATTTTTGCGGCGATGTGCGTAGGATTGATTGGCGGCTTGATTTTTTTACAGCAGCGCAATCAAATTGATGTTTCAAGCGTCGATACTACGAAGGCGCAGCCAGCATCGAGCGAAAGCGGCAATATTAGCGAGCATGTTTATGGCAATGCCAACAGCAAAGTGCTATTAGTTGAATATGCCGATTTTCAATGTCCAGGCTGCAATTCATCTTACCCAGTCACCAAAAAAGTCATTGAAAAGTACAAAGACAAGATCGGGTTTATCTTCCGCAACTATCCGCTAACTAGCGCTCACCCGAACGCGCTGGCCGCGGCGGCTGCCGCCGAATCAGCTGGACTGCAAGGTAAGTACTGGGAAATGCACAACTCGCTTTTCGAAAATCGAGCTAGCTGGGTAGAGTTGTCTGGGTCTACGCGCACTGATGCTTTCGTGAAACTAGCTTCAGACATTAAAGACCTGAACGTGGACAAATTCAAAACCGATCTCGAGAACCCAGTAATCCGTAAAAAAATTGACTACGACATGGCACTCGGCAAAAAAGATAGCGTGAGCGGTACTCCAGCTATGCTCATCAATGGCAAGGACGTAGGTAATCAAAAAGTTCTCAACGGCAAGCTGGTCAGCGGCACGAACACCGATACTAACGCTAGTTATGTCTGGGCTAATGCTGATAATTTTGAAAAGTTCGTTATCCAGCCAGCAATGAAATCTGCTGGAATCAGCTACTAGCTGTTATTCATATTGGTATTTGGTGTACCTGCGTTAGTTTGTGGACCTGCTTGTTGATTATTGTTTGATGAGTTAGACATTCCTTGCGGCGTGGCGGTATTATTTGTACTAGGATTAGTTTGTTGTTGTACTGGCCCGCTAGGCACACCGCTCACTGCATTACTCTGCGACAATTTATTGATCTGCATGCCACCAGCAAAGCCTAACCCGCCAGCGAACAACACAATTGCTATGACGGCCAAAATCATAGTTGGCGTCATAGACGAGCATTGCGTCACTGGCCGTATTGACGGCGTACCGCCAGAAGGCATTTCAAAACCATCTTCAATTTTAGTTGGCATTTATTCATCTCCTTTTGTTAATTAATACTGATTAAAATAATAACTAGGAGCTATTAAAGACGCCTTAAAAAACTATTTTTTCTTGTTGTATGCAGGAAGAATGACTGTAAAAGTCGAACCAACATTCTGTTCGCTATCGACGTTAATTCGTCCGCCATGCGCTCTAATAATCCGCTCGGCAATTGACAAGCCTAAGCCGTATCCAGCAGTAGTACGCGACTCTTCAGCTCTATAAAATCGCGTAAAAATTTGCGACTTTACTTCGTCGCTCATGCCGATACCAGCATCCGCTACAGCAACGCTGACGTGCCTACCCTTTTTGCTGCTAGAAATAGTAATGGTACCGCCTTTGTTACTATATTTAATAGCATTGTCTAGTAAAATCGTGAAAAGCTGTTCTAAACTTTGTCGATCGCCAAGCAGCAAAAAATTTTTAGTTTTATCATCGATAGCAATATCTTTTGCCAGAGCCTGATTTACTACTAGGTTCATCGCCCGAGTAATCACCGATTGCAAACCGACCTTGCTTTTCTGAATTTCCAGCTTGTCTTCTTTGAGCAATCCTAACATTGAGTTGGTTAATTTTTGTAAACGTTTAACATCATCAACATTGTCAGCAATAACCTGTTTGGCTTGCTTGAGTGTCAATTTCGGATTCATTGATGCCACCTCATTAGCTGCCAGTAGTGCGGTCAACGGCGTGCGTAATTCGTGGCTAGCATCACTGACAAAACGCGATTGCGCCGCCATGTTATCCTCAATTGGTTGCAGCGTATGCTGAGCTAGCAGATAGCTGATTAGTCCACCTATCAAAAACACCGTCAAATTTGCCAGCAGCAAGTTTAGGCGAATCGCCGCCATCGCTTCATCTTCACGCGTATCAAGATAGCTATGAATTGAAATAACCGTACCTGGCTCGGCGGAACGAATCGTAGAAGTTGCTTGCTGATCATTTGGCGGCCGGCGATGGAATTCTTGGCTTGATAGTCCATAGATTATCAAACTAAAGGCGACCGACATAGACATGATTATCGCCAAATAGGTCCCCGCTAAGCGAACAACGGCACGTTGACCAACATTTTTCATGCTTTTCTAATCTCGTCCTTAACTATGTATCCAAACCCTCGTACCGTTTGGATAATCGGATCAGTGCCTGGAAAAGGCTTATCAATTTTGTTGCGTAAATAGTTAATAAAAACTTCAACATTATTCGGCAAAATATCGGCATCAAAGTCCCAAACGTGCGTCATGATGTTTTGCTTGCTAAGAATTTGATTCTTGTTGCGCAGCAAATATTCAAGAATGGCAAATTCTTTGTTAGATAGCTTGATATCTTTACCAGCCCGTTTAGCAGTGTGATTAGCGATATCAAGTTCAAGGTCGCGCACTGTCAAAATGTTATCAAGTACATCCTGCGGCCGCCTCAGCAACGCCCGAACGCGAGCGCCGAGAACCTCGAAGCTAAACGGCTTCGGCAAATAGTCATCGGCGCCGCTATCCAAGCCTTCCACAATATCTTTATTCTGATCTTTGGCTGTCAACATCAAGATTGGCGTTTTATTACCGTCAGCGCGCAGCTTTTTGGCGACTTCAAAGCCATTCATGATCGGCATCATCACGTCGAGAATAATGAGATCGTAATCATCAGCCCGCGCTGCATTGTAGCCATCCTCGCCATCATACTCGATATCAACCGCGTAGCCGTCCATTTCGAGCCCTTGCTTGATCGACCTGGCAATTCTCTTCTCGTCGTCAACAACCAAAATCTTCATAATTTTATTATAACCTTTCTTTTGTTTAATGGTTTAGTAATTTAAGGACATTTCTGGCCACAAGTAGTGAGTCGTCTGCTTGCCGCGGCGGCTCATCGAAATCCACCAATCGCCAGCGGTAGTTTTAATTTTGATTAAACCTTTGTTTTTGAGGCGACTCAGCTGTGTCATCAATTTCGGACGGCTCATTTGCAAGCTTTCGGTTAGTCCTGTCAGGTCTTCCTCGCCACTCTCGCTAATCTGCTGCAAGACAAGCGCTTCATCAGTTGTCAAATTCAAATTCTTGGTCATATTCACTCCTTTGCTTAGGTTTGTAATGACAGTATGCGCGGTTGAGCTTAAAGTATTCTTAAGCAGCCGCCGCAAGATCATAAACTGTATATTGCGTACCGCCGTAATCAACTTTACTACCAGCACTTTTCACCCATGTTAGAATCTCGGAATTGCTACCTGGTCCACCCATACCGCTGGGGCCGCCAGATTTCCCTTGTCTGCTGTTTACTACGTAATAGCGAACTTTACCTTGTTTAACAAGCTGTTTGAATTGCGGTAGCGTCAACGTCGAGTCACTAACACTGAAGCCGCCGATGGCCATGACTGGCTGGCCGCTTGATAATTGAATCGGCAGCCAGCCCAGCCACAACAACACACCAACCCGCTCTTTGTTGCGGCGCGGCACCCGGCGCAATAGCCAAATCACTAGCCCGCCGCCAATCAGTGCTATTGGTATCAGCCAAGCAATATTCGGCCCGAAGCTTTCATTAAAAATACGCAATAATCCTGTCTCGCCGCCAAAACCAACGCCACCCGGCCCGCCGCCGCGACTGCCAGCACCAAGCCCGCCGCCCGTCAGTGGCGTCATTTGAGCTGGTTGTGCTGCTTGCGCACCTATTTGCGTCATATTTGCTACTCTACCACCTCCTGGTGCGCCGCCACCAGGACCACTGCCATGTCCGAACAAACGCCCAAAGCCATTATAACCAAATATCAAGCTCCAAATATTATTATCATTAGTGTTGCCAACCCACGGCCGATTTGCTGCTGGCGTCAGCCACGCCAAAACGCTCCACCAAAGCGTCGATATTGCCGTCACGACACCCGCCACGCCGAGATGCCACAAACGAGTAACCAATTTTGGCGGTGAAAAACTAATGTAAAGCATTGACATTATTGGCAATACCAGCAAGCCTTGCAACATTTTAGTATTAAAAGCAAGCCCGGTAAATAAGTCCGGCTAGACTCAGCCATAGCACTGGCCGTTTGTCTTCAAATGATCGCAAGAATGCGTAAGCACTAGCTGTCAAAAAGCTATCCGGATTATTGAAACGAAACATCAGTGCTGCCGCCGGCATCATCGCCATTACGATTCCGGTAATCAAACCAGCGCGCGCACCGTACCATCGTTTAACCGTTAAATAAACCAGCGCCACCGTAGCGATACCTGCCAGCGCGTGCGGCAACAGCATGCTCTACGACGAAAAACCGAATATCCGGCCAAACAGTCCCATAATCATCATGCTAATTGGTGGCTTGTCGACGCTAACGAAATTCGCCGCGTCTAAGCTGCCGAATAGCCATGCCGTCCAGTTAGTACTTGCCGCTTGCGCAGCCGCCGCATAATAACTGTTGGCCATGCCATTAATGGTCAAATTCCATAGATAAAATATCGCCGTGAAAAGCAATAAACCACCAAACGCTGCCATCTCGCCGAAACTCGACTGACCATATTCTTGGCGTACTCGCGACAAACCTTTAATATCCTCTGTTGCCGTTTTAACAATATCAACCAGTCTTCATAGTAGCGCGAATAATTCGATTGTAGCAGCGCGAAATAAACTCTCGCTTGAAGCCGCGCGTCGTTCGCGATTGTTTCATTAACCGCGAACCGATCACTAGTCCGGCATCGCCGGTAATCAGCAACGTAATCATCGGTTTAAAACTGTCAAGATTCGTCGACAAATCAATATCAATATAGGCTAGAATATCCGCCTTGCTACTCACCCAAGCCTGTTTAAGAGCACGGCCGCGGCCTTTTTTCTGACAATTGCAGCAAGCGGATCTCTGGATGTCTCTCAGCTAGCCAGCGAGCAATTGTCGCTGTGTCGTCGGTGCTGCCATTATCGGCAATAACGATACGCCATTTATACGGCAGATTGCTAGCAAGATATTTATGCAGTTTGGTAGCCGGCTGCTCAAGCACATGAGCTTCGTTAAGAACTGGCAATACGATATCAACCGTCAATGTCCGCGGATTAAGCGGTCGCAAAATTTGGTCGTCGACTGCCGGAGCCGCCAACGCCAAGGGTTGAGTAATTGTAGCTGCTTTCATGAGCGCTACTGTATAGGCGTGTCATGAAAAGTTGCTTAAAGTTTTAATCGTTATAATTAAACGTATTATCGCGGCCGGGCGCCAGCAAATCCACCGGGCCGTAAACCCTGACGGAAACCGGGCCGTACATGTAGCGGCAGCGCATAGACTCCGTGAAACCGCGATGACTGCACGTCTCGTCTATCTGGCTTTTCACATTAACCACGAGTTTGTCGCCGTCGCGGCGCAATTTTACTTCCGGTACTTTGGAATATTGCGTGTCGTGATATTTCACTTCCAACCGAGTCTTTTCGGCATAGCCGCCATATTCCATCGCAACATATTCACCGTTGCCATCAACTACTATACTTTTAGCGCCGGCAGCAACTTCTGAGGCGTCAACAGTTTTAACTTTTAGAGTTTTCTCGTAATCGTAAGTTAGATTAGAATAAGTATTAGCGCTGAAAATTGCCACACCCGACAAACAAACCGCGCCAGCCATCAATAGACCCAGCATTGCCATAATCGCCGGACGCTTCAGCTTCCAGGTGAAGACACTCCAGGTAGCCAGCAACGTCAAGGTGAACAAAACTGCGCCGCCCAAAACCAAGCAGCATAGCAATCCCCACGCCCAGCTTTGCGCGGTAAATCCGTTCAACGCTGCCACTGCACCAAAGCCAAACACGCCGCCGACCAGCAGCGCCACCAGCAGTCCAAACGCTATCAGCGCCAGTATAATTCCCAGCAAAAAGCGGAAAATCTTGGCAGCGGTGCTTGCTGTCTGCTTTTCAGTGCTATCGTCAACTGACAAGCGTTTGAGCGCGTCCAGTGTTACCGGCTCGCCGCGCATCCGCAGCTTGTCCGAAGCCGTCCGCGCTTCAGGAATCGACAACCACATCACGATGTAAATCAGTACCGCCGTGCCAAACGTTATAAACGGCGAAAAGATGGCAATCAAGCGTATCCACAACGGATTAACGCCAAAATACGCCGCTACGCCAGCACACACGCCGCCGATCAAACCATGTTCAGTATCGCGCATTAGCTGCTTAGACGAATTGCCCAATACCTCGTCATCTACGTCAACATCTGTCTCCGCATTGTCGCTACCGTCCGAAAAATCGCGCGGCTCGCCCATCTGTTTCTGAATCGCCAGAACATCATCGTTACCAATCACGCCGTCCTTTGCCACGCCGCGCTCCGCCAAAAGCTCCACCATTCGCGCTTCAATTTCTTGCATGGCTTCCGGCTCGGCATGCATGTTTTTCTGAATTGAATTAAGATATTTCTCCAATGATTTTTTGGCGTCAATCTCCGCGCTAAACGGCGTTTTCGCCAAATGGATTCTGGTTATTTCTTTCATCGCTTTGCTCCTTTCTCGAGATTTTTCAGCGAATTATTTAACAGCTTTATCCGATCTTTCAATTCATCCACCAATTGCTTGCCATTGTCAGTCAGCGAATAATATTTGCGCGGCGGACCTTGCTCGCTTTCCTGCCATTCGTGCTGCAAATAGCCGTATTTTTGCAAGCGGCTGAGTAGCGGATAAATCGTGCCTTCCACTACCATCAAGTCCGAATCACTCAGTTGCTTGACGATATCGCCAGTATACTGTGGTTGCTTAGCACACACCAGCAGCACACAGTATACCAGGAAACCTTTGCGCAGCTGAATCGCCAAGCTTTCGGCGTAAGCACTAACGTCCATGTTTTCTCTCCTCTGGCACGGTCGATTTCTCAACCCGCCCGTCTTTAATTATAATCTGATAATCGCATTTTTTCGCTAGGTCGGCATCGTGTGTCACCACAATCAGCGTGACACCCTTTTGCTTGTTATAATCAAATAGCAATTCTTCCACTTTGGCGCCAGTTTCGCTATCCAGGTTGCCGGTCGGCTCGTCAGCAAAGATGATTTGCGGATCGCCGACAATCGCCCGAGCAATCGCCAAGCGCTGCTTCTGCCCGCCCGACAAATCCTTAGCGCGGTTTTTTCGCTTATCGTACAAATCCACCGCTTTAAGCGCCGCGTTGATCTTGTGCGCCCGCTTTTTGCGCGATAGCCGGGCAATTTCCAGCGGCAAGCTGACGTTGTCAACCACGCTCTCATTGCCTTGGACGAAAAAGCTCTGAAAGATAAAGCCGATTTTCTTGGCGCGAAACTCATCGACACGCTTCGGCTTTAGCTGCAAGATGTCTTGCCCGTCGATGATCACCTGACCATGCTGCGGCCTGTCCAGCCCAGAGATCGCGTGCATCAGCGTCGATTTTCCAGAACCAGATTTGCCGAGGATGGCCACGCTCGCGCCCGTCGGAATGTTCAAGCTGACATTTTTCAGTGCCGTAAATTGGTTTTTCTTTTTGCCATAAATTTTCGTCACATTCTTTAGTTCAATCATGATCTCTCTCCTATTCCGTCCTTAACGCCTCAATTGGGTCTAATTTTGTCGCTTTGCGGCTCGGCAGCCAGCCGGAAATAACCGCCATCGCCACCAGACCAATCACCAGCAAACCAATGTGCAGCGGATTAATCACCAGCAAGTTCGTCCCTGCGCTTAACTTCAGCGCGCTGGCAATCACTGGATTCAGCAGCTTCACCAAGCTTGCCAGCCCAACGCCAATCAAGCCGCCTAACAAACCAACCCACGCTGCCTCGTAGCGGAACAATTTGCCAATATCGCGGCCGCTCATTCCCAGCGCCTTCATCAACCCAATTTGGCTGGTTCGCTCCAATACTGAAATATACATGGTGTTGATAATCCCGAACACGCTCGCCAGCAGCGCCAAACCGCCAAATCCCGCCAGCGCCGCTTGCACCGCGTTGACCATGGTGAGCAGCGTCTTGCGCACATCCTGAATCGAATAGGCGCTGTAGTCTTTGCTAATTTCGTCCTTCACCGCATCGATATTTTTCTCATCATCAACCGACACCAGAGCCGTCGAATATTCGTTCGGCTGGCTTTTGTCGTGGCTAAATTCGTAGATTTCCTTAGCGTCAGCGGTCGAGATTCGCAGCGTCGGCTGATAGTACAAAATCGTATCCGACTCTTTGTCAACCGCAATAATTTTCAGCGACATCTCCTTAGCAACCTCGCCGCTCTGCTCCGCACTACGCAAACCCAACGTAATCGTCTGTCCAATCGCCGACTGCGCGTCCTTGAAGCCCAGTTGCTTGACATAAGCCTCCGGGATGATAATTTCACCAGGCTTTGGCATGAAATTGTCCAGCTTGCCCGCCGCCAATTCTGCCCGCGTTTTATCGGCCTTTACTGCTACTTCCAAGGCAAATTTCTTATCATTACCCGAGCTTTTAGCATACGCCACGCCGGCAGTTGAATACGCCGGAGTAACCGTTTGTACATGCGAAATTTTTCGCAATTTAGCAAGGTCGGCGTCGCTCATTGAATATTTACTACGCATAGCTGCTGCCTGCTTCTCCTCTTGCTCTTTTTCTGTTTTTTCCGACGCGCCGTACTCTGGTAATTTTTCTTCCTTGTTGTTCGATTCAATTTTTTTGCGAACCATAATCACTTTTTTATCGCCAGCCGCGTCAACCATACTATTGGTATATAACCGGCCGCCCTCGCCAGCCATCAGTGCCAAGCCAATCGTAAACGCCCCGACAGAAATCGCCAGCGCCGTCAAAATCGTCCGACCCTTCGACTGGCGGAGATTGCGCCCCGCCCGCTTGATAATATCGATTCTTCTCATGCCTTACTCCTTATAGTTTTGTTATATATAGTACTATGCTATACAAGGTACTATAAAAAGTCAAGCTACTTTAAGAAAAGCAGTACTAAAGGATGTGAATAATTGCCAGACTAGACTCTGTTTTCGACGTATATTGCCGATTATTAGCCAGCCACTTATCGACCGCCCGCGCGGCGCCTGGCAAAGCTTCATTAGCGTAGTCGTCAACGACAATGGTCGCCGTTTTCTGAAACTTGCCGCCGCACACGCGAAATGAATCGGCAATTGACTCATAAAAATCGCCGTCAAAAAACGCAAAGCTAATATCTTCTGGCACGTCGTCAGGAGTAAAATCAGCAAACCAACCCTTGTGAACGATCGGCAGTTTCAAGCCGGCCTTCTTAAAATTCTGAATGAAGGTTTTACGTGGCGCCAAGAGTTCGCCCGCTTTGAACTGCTCGCCGGCAGCGCTGGCGTCGGCTTGGGTTTTTTCTGGCAAGCCCATAAACGAATCGTAAACATGAAACTCACCGGTAAAATCATAGGCATCCAGCAGCCGCCGAATGAACAAACTAGTTGTGCCGACATAACAACCAAACTCGACGATGTTGCCAGTCGCGCCGCTTTGCAGTACCTTTTCCAGCTCTCGTAGCAAGACGCTAAGTTCTTTGGTGTCAACTTGGTCAGAAATGATGGGATATTTGGCGAGGAGTTGATCGGTGACCATTATGAACTTTAACGAGCCTCCGACAGCCCGGTAATAGCAATGATAATGGTACTAATGGCAAGGCTTCCGACCAAAAATTCAAGCGGGACGTCGGGTTTCAGGTAAGCGAAAAACGCCGTGCCAATCCACATCACGGCGATGATTCCCGCGGCATACGGATAGCGAACTTGCATCACCCATTGTTGTAATTGCTTCATGATAATTCTCCTTTTTGTAACAACATGGCGTAGGCGGCTCTGTCACGCTCCGCAACCTTGCTCATCCAGTCCATCACTATTTCTTGCGCCAGCTCAATACTCATCGGCGACGAACGCACCGCCTCGCTGATTCCATAGATATTAGCGTGAACCTCGGCCAATTCCAGGGCGTCGTGGACAATCCGCCAATAATGTGTCCTTCGATATTCATCGCCGCACGCCAACCTCGCTGCTGCTAGATAATGATACAAACCGCGCTGCAACATGATATCAACGCTATCTAACCTGACAGCAAAACGATTACCAGCGTTAATTTCATTGAGGAATAATTGGGTTATTTGCCGATTGGCAGCAAACATGCTGGTTGTCGATTGAAGCAGCGTGTTCGCATATTCATAAATAGTGCGTGTCAAGCTGCGATCTTTGGCGATCACATCCAGCGCTTGATACAGCGTATGATCATAAAACGCCAGCATCGCCAGTGCCAATAAACCCATGTCAGCTCGATCTTCATACAGCGCGCGATACTGCACAATCATGTGATAAAACGAGGCGCGATGTTGCGGCGCTGCCACCGCCAAACCAAAGTCGATGAGTGCAATTTTGTTGTCTCTCAGCAAATAAATATTGCCTGGATGCGGATCGGCCATAATGATATCTGCTTGTAAAATTGCGATCAAAAACTCGCTGCCGACCGTCACCAATTGCTGCTGCATATCAGAACCAAGCTGGTCTTTGACAAACTGGTAGGTATCCCTCCCCGCTTGCGCCCGTTCAACCACCTCGGTTAGCGGCAACCCGTCTATATAGTCCTGAACCAATATCCGCCGCGTTGAGTAATCAGCCAGCGTCTCCGGCACAACAACGTTGTCGGTGCGACGCGCAAAATATTCACGAATCGCCTGGGCTGTAATTAGCTCGCGCTGATAATCAGTTTCACGCTTGGTGGTTTTGATAAATTCATCAGCAATCTCAACCAACGGAAAAATATCGTTCTTTAGCATAAACTGCCCCGCCCAACAGCAAAAACGCAGCACCGCGAGGTCGAAATTCAGATAGCGCACCACGCTGGGGCGAAGGATCTTGATAATATACCGGCTACCTGGACGGTCAGCTACGCGGCAGCGATAAACCTGAGCGAACGAACCCGTAGCAAACGGCTGGTCTCCATCAACGACTATTTGACTGGCTTTGCTACCCAACTCTTGCCGCAAAACCTCGGCAACGTCAATTGGCTCAACTGCCACATCATCAAAAGCATCCAGCCGATATCCAGAAGCAGCATACACCTGGGCCATCAGTTCAGTTGACGCCAAATGCTGTAAAAACTTGACATACACGCCACCTAATCTTTGACATTCGTCTGATAAAACTTTGAGCCATACTTGATCGCTGCGCCAAGCTCGCCACACCCGAAACAACGCCCGAACCACAAATAATAAGCGCACTTACCTAACCCTCCGGAACCCAATGAAGTACAACACCAGCGTCAAAACCAACACGCAAATGTATAAAAATAACGGATCAATGCTCGTATTTACCAACAGCAGCATAGCCAGCCAAATCGCCACTATACTC